>NZ_FR878179.1:33307-57828 GCF_000434315.1 Eubacterium sp. CAG:156
TGCCTTTCGGCAGCTCTCGTTTTTCATACTCTAAAGTGAAATGTCTTATTTACCTGACATCTGTTTTTCCTGAGCTTCGATCATTTTCTTAACCATCTGACCACCAACACTTCCGGCCTGAGCTGAAGTTAAGTTTCCGTTGTAACCATCTGATAAAGTTACTCCTACTTCGTTTGCACATTCCATTTTAAATCTGTTCATAGCAGCCTTTGCTTCAGGAACGTTAACATTGTTTGTGTTACTCATAATTTCATACCTCCGAATTTAACATTACTTCCGGTTTTATAAACCTTCAGTATATTTTGTAACTTAAACCATCAACTGAAGGTTTATGTTACAATACTATTATGTGGAGATAGGTAAATAATAAACTGGTAAGTTGAACCTGAATTTACAAATTTTTCTTAATATTAAAATAGCTAAATATTATTGTGTTAAATGATTAAAAACAGTTTAAGGCTCTTAATACAAATAATCCAGTATGCATTTGACATATTTTAATACACAATCTTCATCTTTTATGCTCTCTAATTGAATAAAACCATTCTTTTCGCCGTAGTTTTCAATGAAGATCTGGTTAAAATCTGGGCTTTTGACTGAAAATATCGGTAAAAAGTTATCAGTTACTTTTGTAAAGCAGTTAGAGGCGGTTGCCTGAATTCGGTGATTTTTATCAACATATGTTGCCACATCTTTATGTATTGTGATATCTTCTTCAGGAAGATAATAATAGTCTTTATAATTCTTAAAAAAGTATTTAAGTAAAAGATGTGGACTAATAATGGTAATCTGTGCATTATTTCCATTTAGCTTAAAATAAATGTAGTCTGTTTTTTTAGTAACCGTAAATGGAGCATATACATCTAAGTCTAAATTTATATATAATTCTTTACCGATGATTCCATCTATTGATTTATAATCACGTATTTCATAACTGTTTAGTGTGTAATTTCCTTCAAAAAAATCATTTAATGAAAGAAGAGAAGTGAGTGTGCCCATGTACCATACATCTTCTTTATTGTGTAATAATAGTGGAAACACTAACATTTCATCATGTGTACGCATAAATTCTTTATAGACTTCAATTAAATCACCGCCTGAAAAAGGATCATTACGTTTTATTCCAAGAAAATCTTCGTATGTTTTTTGCTTGTTGTTTTCTAATTTAAGTAAATCAGAATATTTTTTTACTGTTTTATAAATGTCGATGCTTTCAAATGAATTAAAATCAAAATTTATATTATATTTTTCGCCACGCTCCTTTAAAAATGGCATATCAAAAGTATTTCCATTAAAATGGATTATTATTTTATAATTTTGAATAAATTTATGAAAAGCCATCAAAACATTTGCTTCGTCATTTGCATTTTCAGCAACCCATTGTGTATAAATTGGTTCACCGTTAACAAAATACATACATCCTATCATATAAACCATACAATATTTTCGGGAAAAACCTGTTGTTTCAATGTCAAAATAAATCATATGGTCAACATTTCCTAATCTTTCTAATGGGTATTCAATTTTATTTTCAACTTTATCTTTTATAACAATCATAAACGTATGATAACATATAAAAACATAAGGGTCAAAAGTCTAAAAATTGAAGAATACTTCGTTGTAAAAAAGCATAAAAAGTATTATTATAAAGAGTGGCAAGTTAGTTGTACAAAAATGAAAGAGAGGAAGTTAGATGTCTATTTTAACATTTAAGGGTGGAGTTCATCCATATGATGGAAAAGAACTATCGAAAGATATTCCGACCAGACAAATTTACCCTGATGGTGAAGTAGTGATACCTGTAGCTCAGCATATTGGTGCACCTGCTAAACCAATTGTAAATGTAGGAGACAGAGTCCTTGTTGGTCAAAAGATTGCTGAAGCTAATGGATTTGTTTCAGCTAATATTCATTCATCGGTATCGGGAACAGTAAAAAAGATTGAACAAAGATTAGTTCCTAATGGAAGTAAAGTTTTATCTGTTGTTATTGAAAATGATGAACAGTATGAGAAGTTTGAATACGAAAAACCAGATGATAATTTATCCAGAGAAGAGAAAATTGAATTAATAAAAGATTGTGGCGTTGTAGGTTTAGGCGGCGCATGTTTTCCAACTCATGTAAAATTATCACCAAAAGAAATTGATAAAATTGATTATGTAATAGTAAATGCGGCAGAATGTGAGCCATACATTACAGCTGATTACAGAAGGTTAAAAGAACAGCCTAAAGAGGTAATAGAAGGTCTTAAAATTGTATTATCACTATTTGAAAATGCACAAGGTGTTATTGCTGTTGAAAATAACAAAAAAGATGTAATTGAAGAGTTGAGTAAACTTACGGAAAATGAACCAAAAATCTCAGTGGCTGAATTAAAAACAAAATATCCACAGGGTTCAGAAAGACATATTATTTATGCTGTAACTAAAAGAAAGATTAATTCAAAAATGCTTCCTGCTGATGCCGGATGTATAGTTGATAATGTAGATACTATTTATAATATTTATAATGCAGTTAAATTTCATAAACCATTAACTGAAAGAATAGTTACTGTATCAGGAGATGGTATTAATACACCATCTAACTTTGTAGTTCCAATTGGAACAAGTCATGCAAAATTAGTAAAAGAAGCTGGCGAGTTAAAAGATGGAGTTGTAAAACTTATTTCAGGTGGACCTATGATGGGGCAGGCAATGTTTAGTTTAGATGTACCTGTAATAAAAGGTTCTTCAGCACTTTTAGCATTTCTTCATGATGATGTTGCTGATGCAACAATGACAAATTGTCTTAACTGTGGGAAATGTGCAAGTGTCTGCCCTGAAAATCTTATATGTGCTAAATTGGCACAGGCTGCAGCGGCAGATGACATGGAAACATTTTTAAAATATCATGGAATGGAATGTATAGAATGTGGAACATGTAATTATATTTGTCCTGCAAACAGAAATATTACACAGTCTGTAAGAACTATGAAGAGAAAAGTTATTGCAGCAAGAAAGAAAGGGTAAGAGTGAACTAAAAATGTATCATGTATCATCAAGCCCTCATGTTAAGTCAAAACTTACAACAAAATCTATAATGGGCGATGTAATTATTGCATTATTACCACCATCTATTTTTGGTATTATTAATTATCAAAATTTATTTGGAATGGAATATGGAATCCGTTCAGCATTGTTGATTTTATTAACAGTAGCTGCTTGTGTGATTTCGGAATATATATTTGATTTAATAACTAAAAGACCATCAACTATAGGCGATTTAAGTGCTGTAGTAACAGGAATGATTCTTGCACTTAACCTTCCATGTACATTTCCTTATTGGAAAGCAATGCTTGGAGGTGCATTTGCAATAATAATAGTTAAACAGTTGTTTGGTGGACTTGGACAGAACTTCATGAACCCTGCATTAGGTGCAAGATGTTTTCTTGTATTATCATTTGCAGGAAATATGACAGCGTTTTATCCTGAAATGTACAGAGTCGTAGATGGAGTATCTCAGGCAACACCGCTTACAGCATTAAAAGCCGGAGAAAATGTTGATTTGTTATCAATGTTTATTGGTACACATGCAGGAACAATAGGTGAAACAAGTATTATCGCACTTTTACTTGGAGCTTTATACCTTGTAATTAATAAGATAATTGATTTAAGAATACCAATTACTTACATAGTTGTATTTTCAATCTGCATTATGTTATTTAACGGACAGACAGATATTACATTCTTACTTAAACATCTTTGTGGTGGTGGATTAATTTTTGGTGCTTTCTTTATGGCAACTGATTATTCTACATCTCCGATGACAAAGAATGGAAGAATTTTATTTGGAATATGTTTAGGTGTACTTACTGCAATTTTCAGAACATTTGGAAATACAGCTGAAGGTGTATCGTTTGCAATTATATTCTGTAACTTATTAGTACCTTTAATTGAAAAAATAACAATTCCTAAAGCATTTGGAATGGTTAAGGAAAAGAAGGAGGGCAAGTAATATGAATAAAATGATAAAAGATGCGTTAATATTATTTGCTATTACTTTAGTTTCGGGTTTAGGACTTGGAGCTGTGTATAATGTTACATCACAGGCCAGAGCGCAACAGGAGCAAAAAACAAAAAATGCAGCTTATCAGGCAGTATTTGACGGCGCAGATCATTTTGATGAATACAAAATAAATGACAGTGACCAGAAAAAGATAGCGGACTACATTAAGAAAATGGATACTGATGAAGTTAAAGCTAATGGTGCATCAGATATTAATGCAGACATCAACGAAATAATGGAAGCAAAAGATAAAGATAATAACGTACTTGGATATGTAATAACTGTTACAGATAATGAAGCTTACGATGGCAAGATTCAGTTTTCAGTTGGAATTAAGGAAGATGGAACTGTTAATGGCATTTCATTCTTATCTATAAGCGAAACACCAGGACTTGGAATGAGAGCAAAAGAAGACAGTTATAAAAATCAGTTTAATGATAAGAAAGTTGACTACTTTAAATATTCAAAAACAGGAGCATCAGAAGATAATGAAATTGACGCAATGAGTGGAGCAACAATAACAACAAATGCAACAACTAATGGCGTTAATGCAGCAATTTTCTGTTTTAAATATATTACAGGAGGTGCTGAATAATGGGTAAATGTTTAGAAAGATTATATAACGGAATTATAAAAGAAAATCCAACATTTGTTTTAATATTAGGTATGTGCCCGACACTTGCAGTTACATCTTCATTGATTAATGGTGCCGGAATGGGACTTAGTACAATGGTGGTACTTGTTTTGTCAAACTGTTTTATTTCATTACTTAGAAATATAATACCGAATGGGGTACGTGTGCCTGCATTTATAGTTATTGTAGCAAGTTTTGTTACTATTTTACAGTTTATGCTTGAAGCATATTTGCCATCACTTAATGCAGCGCTTGGAATTTATATTCCATTAATAGTTGTTAACTGTATTATTTTAGGTAGAGCAGAAAGTTATGCATCAAAAAATCCTGTTTTACCATCTATTTTCGATGGACTTGGAATGGGACTTGGATTTACAATAGCCCTTTCTATATTGGGCGGATTTAGAGAAATAATCGGTGCGGGAACAATTCTTGGAATTAACATTCCACATTGGGATGGAATCGGAATTTTTGTAATGGCACCGGGAGCGTTCTTTGTTCTTGCAGCTTTAATAGCTACACAGAACTATATTAAAATGAAACATGGTCAAAAGCCAAAAGATAAAATATGCGATGGTAATTGTCAGGGTTGTGCAATGGCAACAGAACATTGTAAAGAAGATACAAAGGAGGAAGCGTAAATGGTTCAATGTATGTTAATAGCAGTTGCAGCTGCTTTAGTTAATAATGTAGTTTTAAGCCAGTTCCTTGGTTTGTGTCCTTTCCTTGGAGTTTCGAAAAAGACAGATACTGCAGCCGGAATGGGAGCAGCGGTTATTTTTGTTATTTTGATTGCTTCAAGCGTAACATATGGAATTTATTATGGAATTTTAAAACCTTTTAATCTTGAATATTTACAGACTATTGTCTTTATTCTTGTAATTGCTGCGTTAGTTCAGTTGGTTGAAATGATATTAAAGAAATATGTAAAACCTTTATATCAGGCATTAGGTGTTTATCTTCCTTTAATTACAACAAACTGTGCAGTTTTAGGTGTAGCAATTTCGAATATTGATGACGGATATACTTTTGGACAGAGCCTTGCTAATTCACTTGGAACATCTGTAGGATTTTTGATTGCAATTGTTATTTTAGCAGGTATCAGAGAAAAGAGTGAAAACAATAATATTCCAAAACCTTTCCAGGGAACTCCGATGGTTTTAATTGCCTCAGGGTTAATGGCAATTGCATTTACCGGATTTACAGGAATAATATAGGAGGTGCTTGGATATGAGTGGAATTTTAGGAGCAGTTATTGTTGTAGGCGGTGTTGGTATAATTATTGCAGTTATCCTTGTAGTTGCCGGAAAGTTTTTTGCAGTTGAAGTTAATGAAAAAGAAGCAGCGATTAGAGAAGTGCTTCCGGGAAATAACTGTGGTGGATGCGGTTATCCGGGATGTGATGGTTTAGCGGCTGCAATTGCAAATGGAGAATGTGATCCGGGAGCATGCCCTGTTGGAGGAGCACCTGTTGCGAAGATTATAAGTGAAATTGTAGGTGTTGAAGCAGACGTTGTTAAGAAATATGCGTATGTTAAATGCTCAGGTGATTGTGATAAATCAAAAGATAAGTACGAATATTATGGAAATATGTCATGTCAGGATGCTGCAAATATTCCCGGTGGTGGTGCAAAAGCCTGCGCATATGGATGCATTGGACTTGGTTCATGTGTTAAAGCATGTGAATTTGGTGCAATATCAGTTGTTAATGGTAAGGCAGTAGTAGACAGAGATAAATGTGTCGCATGTGGTAAATGTGTAAAAGCGTGTCCAAAAAATCTTATTGAAATAATTACGGAAAATGCACAGTATATGGTTTCCTGTTCATCTAAGGATAAAGGAAGAGATGTTATGCAGGCATGTTCTGTTGGTTGTATAGGATGTGGACTGTGCGCTAAGAATTGCCCAAATGGTGCAATTGAATTTGAATATAATTTAGCTCATATTGATCAGAGTAAATGTAAAAACTGTGGAATATGTGCTGAAAAATGTCCGAAAAAAATTATTACTAAATTGCATTAATTGTTTTATTGCATTATGAAAATGCCGGAATTAACATATAATGCGAATAAAATTAAGAAAATCTCACACTATATACTAGTGTGAGGTTTTTTTATGGAAAAATTTATTGACTCAAAAATTGAAATTACTGAGAAGAAAATAGATGAAATACTAGCTATTGGAACAAGCTATGATTTATTGAAAAGGAAAATTACTATTGGAGATAAAAATGCTGTTCTATATTTTATTAATGGATTTTGTGATGAAGATGTAATGGAAAAAGTTATTGAAGCTTTAACATCAGTTAAATCAGAAGATATTCCGAATGATAAAGAAAATTTTATTGCAAACATCATTCCTTATATTGAAACTTCAGATGAAAGTAACGAATATAATATTATTACTGCGATTTTATCCGGGATTGTTTGCTTGATTGTAGATGGATATGAAAGTGCTTTTTTAATTGATGCAAGAGAATATCCGGCAAGAGGAGTTGAAGAGCCTGAAAAATATAAGGTATTAAGAGGTTCAAGAGATGGTTTTGTTGAAACTTTAGTATATAATACTGCATTAATCAGAAGAAGAATACGAAGTCCTGAGTATAGATGTGAAATAACACAAATAGGAGAATGTTCAAGAACTGACGTGGCAATATGTTATATTGAAGGAAGAGTCGATAAAGAGGCACTTAATTTGATTAAAGATAAACTGGCAAATGCAAAAATAGATGCGTTAGCAATGAATCAGGAAAGTCTTGCTGAATGTATTTATAAAGGAAGCTGGATTAATCCTTTCCCAAAGTTTAGATACACAGAACGACCTGATACTGTTGCTGCATCAGTAATTAATGGACAGATTGCAGTACTGGTAGATAATTCGCCGGCGGCTATGCTTTTACCAACTACAGTATTTGATGCTATAGAAGAAGCAGATGATTATTACTTTTCACCTCTTACCGGTACTTACCTTAGATTGGCAAGAGCCTTTATTACAATTATATCCATACTTCTGACTCCATTATATCTTTTATATGCAGTGCAGCCGGAATTGCTTCCAAATTGGTTAATATTTACAAAGGTATCTGATGAGTTAAATATCCCAATTATCTGGCAACTATTAATGCTTGAAATTGGTGTAGACGGTTTGAAATTGGCGGCAATTAATACTCCTAATATGCTAAACACACCGTTAAGTTTGATAGCAGCAATAATTATTGGGGAATTTACAATAACTACAGGGTGGTTTGTACCTCAAACTCTTTTATACATGGCTGTAGTAGCAATTGCAAATTTTACTCATGAAAATTATGAATTTGCATATGCGATAAAATTTTTAAGAATTATTTTACTAATTTTAACAGCGATATTTGGATTATATGGATTTATTGGAGGAGTTATATTTACAGCAGTTGTAATCGGAATGAATAAAACGATTACAAACACAAGTTATATATATCCTTTAATACCATTTGATTTAAAAAAATTTTGCAGACAGTTCTTTAGAACAAGTAAAAAATAATTATAAAACAGTTATAATTTGAAAAAAATGATAGTTTATAAAAAATGTATTTTACAGATATATATTTCTATAAGATTATAACTGTTTATTACATAAAAATGTCCTACAAATCGCAAGAGTAGTTAATACAAGACAATTCGTAAGACATTTTATTTTCTATATCAAAATATGAAATAATTTTAGTTTGTGTTTATTATTCAGCTTCATTTACTTCTTCTGTTAGTGATTCTGGAGAAACAACTGAAATTGTAGGAACTCCATCTTCTCCTTCATCCAAGACAAGTCCGCTTGAAGTATGAATTGTGTAATCTTTATCAATAAATACTGCTTCGATTTCTGGTGTATTTTCTATTAAACGCATGCCTTTTTTTAACCCTAAAGCAAAACAAGTTGTACTTAATGCATCACCACTTAAGGAATCCTCGGAAATAATAGTTACAGATAAAAGTCTGTTATCGACAGGATAACCTGTTTTTGTGTCTAAAATATGATGATATATTTTTCCGTCCTGTTTGAAATATCGTTCATAAGAGCCTGAAGTTACAATTGATAAATTTGAACCTTTTACAATTGCTGAATATTCTTCGGATGAACCAAATGGTTTTTGAATTCCTATATTAAAATTGCCACCATTTTTTTTGCCACCAATTGTAACAATATTTCCACCAAGATTTATTATTGCTGAAGTAACACCTGTCTGAATCATATAGCTTTTTATTTTGTCTGCAACAAATCCTTTTGCAATTCCACCTAAATCTATTTTTGCTTCAGGGTCTGCTAGTGTAACTGTAGAATCGTTGACGGATATATTTTCGTAGTTTACATGTGACAATGCATTAGTAATATCATCTGATGACGGAACGGATGGATTATCACCTGTAATGTTCCAAAGTATACTCAATGGGGCAATAGTAATATCAAATGCACCATTAGATAATTCGCTATAATAAATACTATCTTCTATTAATTCAGCAACTACAGGTTTTACCTCTACAGGCTGCCCATTTGAATTGTTAATGGCTGAAACGTCACTTGAATCTTTGGTTCTGCTAAATAGTTTTTCGTAATTATAACAAAGACCAAAGCATTCATTTATTATATCATCAGCTGATTCATCACCACTACAACTGTTTATTGTAAGTGTAACAACAGTATTGAAACATTCGTGTGTTGCTGTTGCCGTAGTACTTGATGATGTGGAAACACATCCTGTAAGAGGCATAGCAAGAAGTGTGATGACTATTGTAAGAGATAACAGCTTTTTTAATAAAGTTTTTTTCATAATATTCTCCATATTCATATATCGTTTAGTATGATGTCGTGGTTAAAATTTTTTTGCCCAATTATAAGCAAACTTATGTGAACTTAGACCATTTTGCTTTGGCATCTTAATATATAACTATCGCTTATTATAACACATTTTATTTTATAAATTAGCAGAAAATACTGATTGTATAAAAAATATAATTATGTTATCATTCTATAGGTAAACGTTTGTTCTGATTTATATAAAAATATATAAATTAATGAAACTAATAAATGATGTCGGGGTCAAAAACTCTCAATTTTGGTGTGATAATGAAGTTAAAAAAATATGATATTATAGCTATTATTTGTGTTGCTGTAATTGTAATTATAAGTTATATTATGGTAAATTTGTTAAGAAACGATGAAGCGGATACAGTTGTTATATATGTAGATGGAAAGATAGAGAAAAAGCTTGATTTAAACAAAAATCAGGAATATAGAGTTAATGTTGATAACGGATATAATATTATTCGGATTAAAGATAAAAAAGCAAAGATAAAAGAGTCGGATTGTAGTAATCAGACATGTGTTAATATGGGAACTATCAGTAAAGATGGACAGACATTAATTTGTCTTCCACATAAGGTAGAAGTTACTATAGTTTCAGATGATAAATCAGAAGTAGATGTAATTGCCAGGTAGGAGAATGACATGAGTAAGAAAGTACCTTTGTTAGGAATGTTTGTTGCTTTTGCTGTTATTTTAAGTTATGTTGAGTCATGCATTCCTGTTTTAGGCATCCCGGGAATGAAAATAGGACTTGCTAATTTAGCTATTATAATAGTACTTTATTTGGAAGGAACAAAAGAAGCGGCCGTATGTAATTTTGTCAGAATATTAATAGTAGGATTTATGTTTGGAAATTTGTTTAGCATTTTTTTCGCATTAGCAGGTGCAACTTTAAGCATGATAGTTATGGTGATAATGAAGAAAACTAATAAATTTTCAATTATGATAGTAAGTATGTTTGGCGGAATTTTTCATAACATAGGACAGATTGTTGTCGCATCATTTGTAGTTGATAATTATTATATTTTTGGATATTTACCTATTTTAATTTTAACTGGTGCTGTTACAGGTGCAATAATAGGTATAGTAAGCAGATTGGTCCTTGATAGAATAGATAAATTTTACAATAATAAAGGAGATATACAGTGATAGGATTTGTTGAAGGAATTATTGAATATATTGATGTAGATAAGATTGTTGTGAATAATAATGGTGTTGGGTATAACGTTTTTATGCCGGCATCTCAGATAGATACATTGAATGTGGATGAAACAGTAAGAGTGTTTACATATTTGAATGTAAGAGAAGATGCAATGCAATTGTTTGGTTTCCTTACAAGAGACGATTTAGAAGTATTTAAATTGCTTATTACCGTAAATGGAATAGGACCAAAAGGAGGAATTGCCGTCTTATCTACAATTACTACGGATGACTTGAGGGTTGCCGTTATTTCAGAAGATGCAAAAGCTATTTCAAAGGCTCCTGGAATTGGTGCAAAGACAGCACAAAAAGTTATTATTGAGCTAAAGGATAAATTAAATTTAGAAGATGTACTTGAGCCTAAATTAGATGCAAACTTTCAAGTTAATGATAATAATTCTATGTCAGAAGCAGTTATGGCACTTGTAGCACTTGGCTATTCACAGGCAGATGCTTATAGGGCAGTTAAGAGTATTGATAATATAGAAGAACTAGACGTAGAAAACGTAATTAAAATGGCATTAAAAAAGATTTACTAATCAATGTAGAATTATGTGAAAAAGGAGTAGAGTAATGTCCAGAAGAATAATTACTACTGAACCTGAATATGAAGATATTGCTATAGAAAAGACGCTAAGGCCTCAGGGATTAGATGAATATATAGGTCAGGAAAAAATTAAAACTAATTTAAAAGTTTATATAGAAGCTGCGAAAGCAAGAGGTGAATCTTTAGACCATATTTTGTTTTACGGACCACCCGGTTTAGGAAAGACAACATTGGCATCGATAATTGCTAACGAGATGGGAGTAAATCTTAAAGTTACATCTGGACCTGCCATTGAAAAGCCCGGCGAAATGGCAGCAATATTAAATAACTTAGGCGAAGGTGATGTGCTTTTTATAGATGAAATTCACAGATTGAATAGACAGGTAGAGGAAGTACTTTATCCTGCAATGGAAGACTTTGCAATAGACATAATGATAGGAAAAGGTACAACAGCACGTTCAATAAGACTTGATTTGCCTAGATTTACTTTAGTTGGTGCAACTACCAGAGCAGGTTTACTTACTGCACCACTTAGAGATAGATTTGGTGTAATTAACAGGCTTGAGTTTTATACAGTTGATGAATTAAAGACAATCATTACACGTTCAGCTAAAGTATTAAATGTGGAAATTGATGAGGATGGTGCAGTTGAAATGGCAAGACGTTCAAGAGGAACCCCTAGACTTGCTAACAGACTTTTAAAAAGAGTGAGAGATTTTGCACAAATTAAATATAACGGACATATTACAAAAGAGGTTGCAGATTATGCACTGAATCTTTTGGATGTAGATAAGATTGGATTAGATAAAGGGGATAGAACAATACTTGAAACAATTATTTATAAATTTGCAGGAGGACCTGTAGGACTTGATACTTTGGCGGCCTCAATTGGTGAGGATTCAGGAACTTTAGAGGATGTATATGAACCATATTTAATTCAGAATGGTCTTATACAACGTACTCCTAGAGGAAGAATTGCAACACCTATCGCTTATGAGCATTTAGGGATAAAACAATAAATGGTTGTATTTGTAAAAAATTGTGATAAAATTAACGTAGTTTATACTTGAATACAATGAGGAGAGTACATATGTCAGCGAAGAATGTAATTGACGTGATAATAGATGGAAAGATATATACTATAGGCGGATTTGAAAGCGAAGCTTATTTACAGAAACTTGCTACATATATTAGTAGTAAAATATTAGAATTTAAGCAGGATGATGCCTATCGTAGACAGAAAATTGATACACAGAAGACTTTATTAGAAATTAACATTGCAGATGACTATTTTAAGGCAAAGAAGCAGGCTGATTTTCTTCAGGTAGAGATAGAAGAAAAAGATAAAGAAAATTATGATTTAAAACATGATTTAATTACAGCAGATATGAAGATTGAATCGTTAGAGGCACAGCTTCAGGAAGCAAAAGATAAGAATATCGAACTTCAGAAAGAAATAGTAAAATTGCAGACAGAATTAAAAAATAAGAAATAACAAAAGCACATATAATATAAGCTTAATAAGTTATTGTGACTGGGAAACAATAAAAAAGACCTGTAGCCGGTCTTTTTTAAGTTTAAAGCAGTTAACGACCGGAGGAATAATGAAAGTAGAACTTTTAGCACCAGGTGGTTCATATGAAACTGTTATTGCGGCACTTAATGCAGGGGCAGATGCAGTTTATACCGGTGGTGAAAAATTTGGAGCAAGGGCAAATGCGGACAATCTAACTATTGAACAATTAAAGTCCGTAATCGATTACGCTCATTTGCATGGCAGAAAGATATATTTGACAATAAATACACTGCTTAAGGAGAATGAAATAAAAAAGGAACTTTATGATTATCTTGAACCATTATATGTTCATGGCTTAGATGCAGTTATAGTTCAGGATTATGGAGTTTTGGAATTTGTAAGAAAATATTTCCCGCAGTTACATGTTCATGCCAGTACACAGATGACAATATTAGGTGAACTCACTGTAAAAGAGTTGAAAAATAAAGGGGTAATAAGAATTGTTACTCCAAGAGAACTATCAATTCCGGAAATTAAAAAAATTAAGGAAAATTGTGATATAGAAATCGAAAGTTTTGTACATGGTGCTTTATGTTATTGTTATTCAGGCCAGTGCCTTTTAAGTAGTTACATTGGCGGTAGAAGTGGAAACAGGGGGAGATGTGCCCAGCCATGTAGAATGGAATATGATGTTGTAAAGAATGGTAAAGTGCTTAATCCGGGAGATTCAAAGTATGTATTAAGTCCTAAGGATATTTGCACATTGAAAATATTGCCGGATATTATTGAATCAGGTGTTTATTCTCTTAAAATCGAAGGAAGAATGAAGAAACCTGAATACACGGCAGGAGTTGTAAGTATTTATAGAAAGTATATTAACTTATATTTACAGTTTGGTCGAAAAAAATATAAAGTAGATAATAATGATATAAAGAAATTGAATGACCTTTTTAATAGAAAAGGATTTAGTGAGAGTTATTATAAAACATATAACGGTAAAGAAATGATTACATTTTCTAAACCTGATTTTAGAGCAGCTAATGAAGGTTTAATAAAGGGAATTCAGAACAAATATATTAATACTAACTTAAGAAAAAATATAGATATATTTGTTACAATAAAAAAAGATTCTCCAATGGAAGCTGTTGGAATATGTGGTGAAAATGTTGTTACCGTATATGAAGATTTGCCTGATGAAGCAAAAAAACTACCTACAACTTCTGATATGGTAAATGAAAAAATGGCAAAGCTTGGAAATACACCATTTAAAGTTGAAAAAATAGAAACTTATATCGATGACAATTTATTTGTAACCATTGGTAAAATAAATCAATTAAAGAGAAAACTGATTGATGAAATGACAAAAAGCATTATTGACAGATATAAAAGAAATAATGCTTTACCATATGAAAATGTAGAGAAAAATACAATAATATGTAATGATAAAAAACTAGAGACAGCGTTGGTTTCTAATTTTGAACAGTATAAAACTATTGAAAAATGGAATAGAATATCAAGAATATATATAGAAGCATCAGAATTTACAAGACAGGAAATTGAAGAAGTAGTAAACAACAAAACTAAACAGATATATATAGCAATGCCATATATATTCAGGGAAAAAGACAAGGCTTATTTTTCAAAAGAATATATAGGAATGTTAAATAAATTTGATGGTGCATTAATTAGAAATATGGAGGAATATTTCTGGCTTAAAAATATAGATATGGTAAAAAATTATATTTTTGATTATAATGTATACGTTATGAATAGTTTTTCACAACAATTTATCCGTAAAACAGATGATATAACATATACTGTTCCTGTAGAATTGAATTATAAAGAAATGTTTGATATGGGATGTAGCGGTCAGGAAATGATTATATATGGTTATATGCCTGTAATGACAACTGTAAATTGCATTGCTAAAAGTTGTGATATGTGTCAAAAGTCAAAAGAGATTTACAGTTTAAAAGATAGAAAGAGTGAATATTTTAAGGTGAAATGCGTTTGCGATTATTGCTATAATCTTATATATAATTGTAAGCCGCTTTCATTGATTGATTATAATAATAAAATTGATAAACTAAAGTTAAACAGTATAAGATATTCTTTTACATTCGAATCAAAAAAACAAATTAAAAATATGATTGAACATATAGATAATAAAGAATATGATTTGTTATTTGAAAATAATAGTGAAATAACAAGAGGACATTTTAACAGAGGAGTGTTATAACCGGAGATAAGATATGGAAACTTTGTACGTTACTGCAGCTAAATATATTTTTGTGTTACTAATGGCGGTATATACATGGGAATGTTTTAGTGCATTAAAAACAAGAAAAGAAAGAAAGACAGCAAGAATATTTCACAGACAGAATGCAATAATATTTATTGTTTATGTTTTGGGAATATCCGTTGTATATTTGAAAAATCCCTCTAATTTTACAGTTATATTAGCGGGAGCACAGTTATGCTATTTAGTAATAGTATTAGGTATTTTTCCAATAATTTATTCTAATATAAGCAGAGCGGTATTAAGCAATATGTGTATGCTTTTATCTATTGGATTTATCATGCTTGCACGACTTAATTTTGAAACAAGTGTCAGACAGTTCATTATTGTTGCCGTTGTGACAATGGCATCTCTTATTGTTCCATTTTTGATGAGTAAATTCCAATTATGGAAATATCTGACATGGGTATATTGTTTCGTTGGAATAGCAGCTCTTATAGCAGTTTTGTTCCTTGGAGATGAAGATTATGGAGCAAAACTTGCAATTGAAATTGGAAATTTTAAATTCCAACCATCAGAATTTGTTAAAATTATCTTTGTATTTTTTCTTGCAGGTTATTTGGCTGAACATAATAAATTTAAAGACGTGTGTATTTCTGCAGTTTTAGCAGCTATATATGTTTTGATTTTAGTAGCTTCAACAGATTTAGGAAGTGCTTTAATCTTTTTTATGATTTATTTATTTATGCTATTTGTTTCAACAAGAAATATTATATATTTGTTTTTAGGAGCCGGAGGGCTATCAGGTGCTTCGGTAATAGCGTATCATCTTTTTTCACATGTGCAGGAGAGATTTATTGCATGGAGAGATCCATGGTCAGTTATAGATAATGCAGGCTATCAGGTTGCACAGTCATTATTTGCTATTGGAAGTGGTGGATTTATGGGAACTGGATTGTATGAGGGCTCGCCTAAATATATTCCTGTAGTTACTGAGGACTTCATCTTTTCTGCTATAGCAGAAGAATTTGGCGGTCTATTTGCAATGCTTTTAATTTTAGTTTGTTTTAGTTGTTTTATTGCATTTTTGAAAATTGCGATGGAACAGGCAAATATGTTTAATAAACTTGTGTGTGTAGGTCTTGGTGTAGGCTATGCAGTACAGGTATTTCTTACAATAGGTGGTGCACTTAAAATGATTCCATCAACAGGTGTAACTTTACCTTTAGTAAGTAGTGGTGGTAGTTCAATACTAAGTACATTATTTGTGTTTGCAATTATGCAAGGTTTAGCAATTGTGGGAACTAAAGTAAAAAGAAACGTAACGCGAAGAATTCCAACGGAAGGATTAGTCAATGAACAGAGACAGACAGAGAGAATACGACAGCTTGAAAGAACAGGCGAAATTGGAAAAGTCGGAAAGAAAAAAAAGAAAAAAATTAAATAGTGAAATTATGACTACAACGATAATTTTTGCACTTATTTTCTTTGTAATGATAGGATATTATGTGTATTTTCTTGTTGTAGAGAGTCATGATGTTGTAAATAACGATTATAATAAAAGAATTGATGGATATGCTGAAACTGTAGTAAGAGGAACTATATTTAGCGCTGATGGAGATAAACTTGCATATACTAAAACTGATGATGCAGGTAATGAAACCAGAGAATATCCATATGATGAATTATTTTCTCATGTAATCGGAATAAAAAATCATGGAAAATCAGGTTTAGAGAAAGTTTACAATTACGAGCTTTTAAGTACAAATGTCAGTCCTATTCAAAAAATAGTCGACGATTTTATGAATGTAAAAGAAAAAGGAAATGATGTATATACAACATTAGATGTTTCTTTGCAAAAAAGTGCTACTGATAGTTTGGGTAAAAATAAGGGAGCTGTAGTTATCATTGATCCAGAGAGTGGAGCAATCAAAGCTATGACTTCGAAGCCAAATTATAATCCGAATACAATTGATGATATTTGGGATAAACTGGCAAAAGATACAAGCGATAGCAGACTTGTTAATAGAGCTACTCAGGGAAAATATACACCGGGTTCAATATTTAAAATTGTTACAACATTAGAATATATGCGTGAAAATAAAAATTATAATGATTTTCATTTTAATTGTAAGGGTAGTACAACTATAAATAATGTATCTATCAAATGCTTTGATGGACATGCACATTATAGTGAAGAATTGATTGACGCATTTGCATATTCATGTAACAGTGCTTTTTCAACTATTGGAACTGAACTTGATATGACAAAGTTTGTAAGCACAGCAAAAGGATTGTTATTTAATGAAAAATTACCTATTGAAATTGAATATAACAAGAGTGAATTTAATTTGTCAAATGAATCAACTACATTTGACATAATGCAGACAAGTATAGGTCAGGGAACTACATTAGTTACACCAATTCATATGGCCATGATAGCTTCATCAATAGCTAATAATGGAAAATTGATGAAGCCATATCTTGTTGATAAAATAGAATCAAGTGATAAATCTGTAGTTACAAAGACAGAGAATGAAGAATATGCCAGATTAATGACTAAAAAAGAAGCAAAGCAGCTCCAGAAATATATGAGAGCCGTTGTTGAATATGGAACTGGTAAAATCATGGCATATTCAAAATATACAGCGTATGGTAAAACAGGAACTGCTGAAATAGATAAGAATAATAATGTAAATTCGTGGTTTGTCGGATACGGAGAAAAAGATGGTAAAAAAATTGCCATTGCAGTTGTAATTGAAGACATGCCTGAAGGAAGCGATTCAGCAGTAAAATGTGTAAAAGCAATATTCGATGATTATTTTGAGTAATGTGTGTCATTATAATAAATGATGCCAGAGTCAAAAGGTTTAATCCTACATGAACCTGCTCATAAGTGGGTGAAAGCTCTTGTGACCCGTTCCAAGATCATATAATTTTGTTGAATAATAATTTAATAACAATGTTTTATTGAAATACCAGATAAGATTTTGTATACTAAAGTATGAATGTTTGATATGTATTGATGATAATTTTGTATATGATCTTTACATACGTTAGATGCGTTTAGGCAACTCTCAAGCATATGAACACCATAAACATATTGACTTACAGGAGGATTGTTATGCAGAAAGCAGTAAGTTGTGGTGGTGTTGTAATATTTCGTGGCAAAATATTAACTTTATATAAGAATTATAAGAATCGATATGAAGGATGGGTTTTGCCAAAAGGTACGGTTGAACAGGGAGAAGAGTATAAACAGACTGCATTGCGTGAAGTGTGTGAAGAAACAGGAGTTAATGCACATATTGTTAAGTATATCGGAAAAAGCGAATATAATTTTAACATACCAGGCGATACAGTTCATAAAGAAGTTCATTGGTATTTAATGATGGCGGATAGTTACTACAGCAGGCCACAAAGAGAAGAATATTTTCTTGATTCAGGATACTATAAGTTTATAGAAGCTTATCATTTGCTGAAATTTCCTAATGAAAAGCAGATACTTGAAAAAGGATATAATGAGTATCTTGAGTTGAAAAGACAAAATTTATGGGGAAATAAAAAATATTTATAAGGAAGTAGAGGCATTTGCATCCGCAGAGGCCTCTTTATATGTAAATGAATAAAATAAATTATCAAAAGGAATTAGAGAAAACAATTAATGGAATTGTAAAAAATAATGAAAAACCTAAATTGTTACTTCATGCATGTTGTGCACCATGTAGCAGTTATGTTCTTGAATATTTATCAAATTATTTTTTGATTACAGTCTTGTTTTATAATCCTAATATATCAACAAAGAAGGAATATGATTATAGAGCCTCAGAATTAGAGAGACTTATTAAAGAAATGCCATTAGTTAATGAAGTAGATTTGGAGATTATGGAATATGACGATGGAGAATTTTATGATATTGCAAAAGGATATGAAGAATGTAAAGAGGGAGGAGAAAGATGCTTTAGATGTTATGAACTTCGCCTAAGAAAGGCTGCAAAGTATGCATCAGAAAAGAACTTTGATTTCTTTACAACAACTTTATCCATTAGCCCATTAAAAAACTCAGAAAAATTAAATTCTATTGGAGAAAAACTGTCGATAGAATATAAAATTCCATATTTGTTTTCAGACTTCAAGAAGAAAGAGGGTTATAAAAGATCGATAGAGTTGTCGAAAGAGTATGATTTATATCGACAAAATTACTGTGGATGTGTATATTCACAGAGAGATGAATAGAGTATATGTTTACAAAGAAATGGTAATTATGATATATTCAAGTAAAATCCATAATTAAGAAGGAGATGTAATTATGAATTGTCCAAAATGTGGAGCAAAATGCGAAAGTGATCAATCTTTTTGTGTTGTTTGTGGAGCACCGTTATATTCAAATGGTGACAATGAGACCGTCAATAATATTGATTTGAATAATGATGATCTCTCTGCAACCAGAATAGTAAGCGGGATTAGTCCAGATTTAAATGCAACAAAGACCAATATTGATTTACATAAAAAAGATGTAATGGAAACCCCGATTAATAGAAAACCGATTGATTTTGAAGAGAATACTTTTGAAGAAAATGAAAAGAAAAAAGAGCCTCAGATAAGTAGATTTGACAATCAGAAATCGAGAATTAAGAACGATGAACCATCTTATCAAAGTGTAAATAAAAAGCCTAAAAAGAAAAGCAAAAAGAATATAATTATATTAACAATATTAGGAATATTATTTGCAGCTGTAATAGTTGTTTCTGTTGTGCTGTTTACAAGATCAAAAAATGAAGAAAAGTTTAATAAGTATTATAAAGCAGGAAACGATTATTACGATGCTAAAAACTATGCAGCTGCAGCGACTCAATATAATAGTGCATCTAATCACGCAATAAATAATTCAGAAAGAGTGTCTGTATATGAAAAATTATGGCATTGCTATGAATATATGGGTGAATATGCCGATGAAGAAATTAGTGTTCTTGAGAAACTTATTTCATTAAACCCAAAAGAAATATCATATTATGAAGCGTTGATTATTTTGTATCAAAATAATGATATGAGTGATAAAATTGATAAATTAATTGATTCGGTTGAAGATTATTCCATTAAAGAAAAATTGTCTAATTTTGATGGAACAATTCCAAATCCAAGTGTGGAAACAGGAACATATAGCAAGCCGATAGAAATATCATTACATGTATCTAATAATTTGGATATATATTATACTCTCGATGGTTCAGAACCATCAGAAGATAGTACAAAGTATTCCACGCCAATTAAATTTGAAAAACAGGGTACTTATACTATTAAAGCTATTTCTATTGATTCAAATGGAAAGAGTAGTAAAGAATTGACTGCCAGATATAGATTAGAGTTTCCTACAGTAAATATGCCTGTGGTAAGCATTGATAGCGGAGTTTATGATACTCAGAAGAAAATAACGGTAACTGCCGATGCAGATTGCAAAATATATTATACTAAAGATGGAAGTATTCCTGATTCTAAATCAACAGAATATACAAAAGAAATTAAGATGCCAAAAGGAAACACAGTATTTTCATTTATTGCAATGAATTCTGAAGGAATATACAGTAAAGTTGTAACAAGAGTTTATGATTACGAAGAAGTATATGAATATTCATATGATCAGGCAGTAAGCATGCTTACAACAATTCTTGTAAAAAATAAAACAATGGAAAATGAATATGGTGAGTATAAAAATGGCGATGTAGCTTACTTTACGTATAAGAGTATTGCCAAAGTAGAAAAAAAGAACTACTATATTGTTTCGTTTTCAATAGAATCTGATTCAGGTTCAATAACAAAAGAAGATACATACGCAATTTCATGCGACACAGGGGCATGTTTTAGAGCAAATGTATCTGGAGATTCGTATTCATTAGTTGAAATTAAATAATGTAAATATAAATTGCCAGCTTAAAAAAATATAAAGCTGGCAATTTTATTTATGCACATGGCTTTGCCATAAATAACACTTCGAATCCGCTACGCTACTTCTCAGTGATTATACATTCGTCAAATACTATCAGCCTTTTTTGCAAGCAAAAGGCCAAAAGCCTGACATATTATAATTTTTGTTATGCACATGGCTTTGCCATGAATAACACTTCGAATCCGCTACGCTGCTTCTCAGTGATTATACATTCGTCAAATACTATCAGCCTTTTTTGCAAGCAAAAGGCCAAAAGCCTGACATATTATAATTTTTGTTATGCACATGGCTTTGCCATGAATAACACTTCGAATCCGCTACGCTGCTTCTCAGTGATTATACATTCGTCAAATACTATCAGCCTTTTTTGCAAGCAAAAGGCCAAAAGCCTGACATATTATAATTTTTGTTATGCACATGGCTTTGCCATGAATAACACTTCGAATCCGCTACGCTGCTTCTCAGTGATTATACATTCGTCAAATACTATCAGCCTTTTTTGCAAGCAAAAGGCTGATAGTATTTGACTCATTGTGCATAACAAAAAGGCACAAGATATATCTTGTGCCTTTTATATAATGCGGATGGCGGGACTTGAACCCGCACGGGGAAACCCCGGCAGATTTTGAGTCTGCTTCGTCTGCCATTCCGACACATCCGCATACAACGAAATAGATTGTAACATTGATATATAAAAAAGTCAATTACTTTTTTGCTTTGACGTGTAATAGTAAATGATGTATTATAATGGTATTGCAAAGAGGTTGAATTTTTGTGTAAAAAGGAGAATAATAAGTAAATTACTTGTTATGAATAAATGTATGGAATGCAGAGAATTTCAAAATTTAATTCATGATTTTATTTTTGATAAAATTGAATATACAGATGAACTTGAAGAATTTATTGAACATGCAAGAACCTGTAAAAAATGTAGGGAAGATTTAGAATTATATTATTTAATTAATAGAGGTTTAGGTGATGTACCGGCACCTGACAATAGTGGAGAGGATGTTGGGTATGACCAGGAATTAGAAGATATATTCAGTTTTTATGATGAATGGTTTACAAAACAAAAAAAACAAAAGTGGGCAACTAAAATATCAATTGTTGTATGTGGCATTATAGTTATATGTATAATTGGATTTTTGATTGGCGTTCTTATTGGATATATATAAATAAACAGATGGAAATGGAGAAATCAAGTGAGAGATAAATTAGTATTAATAGATGGACATAGTATTTTAAACAGAGCATTTTATGGTGTCCCTGATTTTACAAATTCTGAAGGAACACATACAAATGCTATTTTTGGTTTTTTAAATATTTTGTTTAAAATTATTGATGAGGAAAATCCAAAATATTTATGCGTTGCATTTGATGTACATCAACCTACATTTAGGCATGAAATGTACAAAGAATACAAGGGTACAAGAAAGCCAATGCTTCCTGAATTAAAACAGCAGGTACCTTTGATGAAAGAAATGCTTAAGGCTTTGAATATTAAAACAACTGAACTTGCTGGATTTGAAGCTGATGATATACTTGGAACACTATCTAAAGCAGGTGAAGAGCAGGGACTTGAGGTGTCTGTTATTTCAGGAGATAGAGATTTACTTCAGTTAGCAACAGAACATGTTAAAATCAGAATCCCTAAAACAAAAAAAGGAAAAACAGAAATTGAAGATTATAATGTTACACAGGTATTAGAAAAATACAGCGTGACACCTAAGGAATTTATTGATGTGAAGGCACTTATGGGAGATTCTTCTGATAATATTCCAGGAGTTCCGGGGATTGGAGAAAAAGGTGCAACTACAATTATAAGTGAATATGGTTCTATTGAAAATGCATTTGAACATGCAGATGATATAAAAAATAAAAGAAACAGAGAAGCTTTAAAAGAACATTTTGATATGGCCCAAATGAGCAAAACACTTGCTACTATAAATACAAGCGTACCTGTTGAAGTGAAAATATCTGATTGTGTTTTAGAAGATATGTTTAATAAAGAAGCACTTGCAATGGTAAAGAAATTTGAATTTAAAAGCATGATTTCTAAATTTGATTCAATAAGCACAGAAAATACTTTTGAAGAAAACTTTAAGATAATGGAGGATTTTGGTGAAGTTGAAAATCTATTGTCAGAAATTCAAAAATTAAAGAAAGTTGGATTGTTTATCGATTTAAATAATGATGAAATCAGAGGAATTTCTATAACTATAAGTGATGATGAAACATACTATATTCCTGTAAGTGGGTTTATAACAGGTGAATATTTAAAAGAAAAATTAAATTATATTGTAAGTAATGCTGTAGAAGTTAGTGTGAATGATATAAAAAGTAATCTTAGATTTGTAGAAACGGAGACTGAAAATAAATTATTTGATGCAGGAATTGCAGCATATTTACTTAATCCCTTGAAATCTACTTACGAATATGATGATATAGCAAGAGACTATTTAGAGTTTGAAGTGCCTGCATATGATGAAATTTTCGCAAATTATAAAAAGGATAAAAGTGTTTTAGAAAACATAGATAATATTTCTAAATATGCTTCATATAATTCTTATGTATTGTATAAATCTATTGAACCTTTAAAAGAAAAATTAGAAAACGAAGGAATGATAGATTTATATGAAAAGATTGAGGTTCCTTTGACGTATGCATTGTATGATATGGAAAAAACAGGTATTAAGGTTGAGGCTGATTCATTAAAAGAATATGGTGATAAGCTAGCTGAAAGTATTAAAACGCTTGAAGAAGAAATTTATAAAGAGGCCGGACATGAATTTAAAATAAATTCACCTAAACAGCTTGGTGAAATTTTATTTAACGAAATGGGTCTTCCGGGTGGCAAAAAGACAAAAACAGGTTATTCGACATCTGCGGATGTTTTAGAAAAATTAAAGCCGGATTATCCGTTTGTTGAAAAAATATTATCTTACAGACAGGTTACAAAATTAAAATCAACTTATGCAGATGGACTTGCCGGGTTTATAGAAGAAGATGGTAGAATTCATGGCAAATTTAATCAGACAATTACTGCGACAGGAAGAATCAGCAGTACTGATCCAAATCTTCAGAACATTCCTGTTAGAACTGCACTTGGTAGAGAAGTTAGAAAAGTATTTGTTCCAAAAGAAGGATGTGTGTTTGTAGATGCAGATTATTCTCAGATTGAACTTAGAATTTTAGCTCATATGTCAGATGATGAGAATCTGATAAATGCTTATAAAGAAGCAAAGGATATACATCAAAGCACAGCATCTTTGGTATTTAATGTACCTTTAGATGAAGTTACTAAAGAACAGAGAAGCAATGCTAAAGCAGTAAATTTTGGAATTGTTTATGGAATCAGTTCATTTGGATTAAGCCAGGATTTATCAATCAGTAGAAAAGAGGCTGATAAATATATCAAGGACTATTTTGTAAGTTATCCGGGTGTAAAAAAATATTTGGATGATGCTGTCGAAAGTGCAAAAGAAAAAGGCTATTCAGTTACTTTATTTGGAAGAAGACGTCCGATACCGGAATTGAAAAGTGGCAATTTTATGCAAAAATC
>NZ_FR878179.1:57862-63725 GCF_000434315.1 Eubacterium sp. CAG:156
AAGAGTTGCCATGAATGCACCGATTCAGGGAACAGCTGCAGATATTATGAAAATCGCAATGATTAACGTGGACAAAGCTTTAAAAGAACAAAATTTAAAATCAAAGATAGTATTGCAGGTTCATGATGAATTGTTGGTTGAAGCTTACAAAGATGAAGTGGAACAGGTAAAACAAATTTTAGTTGATAATATGAAGAATGCGGCTGATTTGCGTGTGGCGTTAGAAGTTGAGGTTGAAGTTNNNNTAGAAGTTGAGGTTGAAGTTGGGAACAACTGGAATGAAGCTCATTAAAGATTACTTCATAATACAAAATTATAAATAACAATAAAAAATGTATTCAATATACATCTAATAAGGAAACAAAAAATGATAATAGGAATAGTAGGTGGTGTGGGCTGTGGAAAGTCTACAGTCCTCACATATTTAAAAGAAAAATACAATGCTTATATAATCGAAGCTGATAAGGTGGCTAAAGAAATCATGGAAAAGGGAAATGAAGTATACAATAAGGTGATACGAGAATTTCCCGAGAGCCTAGATAAAGATGATAATATAGACAGAAAAAAACTCGCGGAAATTGTATTCAATGATGCAAAAAAATTAGAGACATTAAACAATATTACTCATCCGGGAACAATTAAGGAAATAACTGACAGAATCAATAATAGTTCAAATCAACTTGTTATTGTTGAGTCAGCTATCTTAATTGGAAGTGGTATTGATAAAATGTGCGATGAAATATGGTATGTTTATTGTGATTTAGAAAAAAGAATTAAGAGATTGATGGATAGCAGAGGATATAGTGAAGAAAAGACAAGAAACGTTATTATGAATCAAATGTCCGAAGAAGAATTTAATCGTGTTTCAGATGAGTTTATAGACAACTCTAATAGCGAAGAAGAAACACATGAACAAATAGATTTCATGCTTTCTTCACAATTTTGTTAAAATAAATTATTGACTTAAAGATGAAAAAATCTTACAATATGTAGCGTGCTACATGTTGTAAGATTTTTTAGTATGAGGTGAAAATTTGGAACATTATGGAGTGTTAATTAAAAAGCTTGATAAAGTATTCAAGCAAAACTTTGATCAGGAACTTGAAAGAGTTGGACTAACTTTTTCACAAATGCGTGTTTTACGTTTTCTTGAAGATAATCCCAATACAAAAATAACTCAAAAAGACATTTCCAAGGAACTTGATATTCAGCATTCTACAACTATAGGTTTGCTCAAAAGAATGCAGGAAAAAGGACTGGTTACTGTTGTTGTGGATGAAGACAACAGGAGATGTAGGAATATCTTTCTGACTAGTAAGGCAGAAGAAATAAGCTGTGAAATGGAACGGGGCAGAACTATTATGGAAAACAGGGTAGTTGCTTCTTTTACAGAAGAGGAAAAAGAAATATTTTACAGACTGTTAAACAAAGCTATTGATAATTTAAAAGAGTAAGGAGGAGAAGATGATTAAAAGATTATTAAAGGAAGTCAAAGAATACAAAGCGGCTTCAATATTGACTCCTATTTTTATGATTGGAGAAGTAATTTTTGAAACATTAATTCCATTTATTATGGGCTTAATTATTAATAATGGAATTAATGGAAATAATGGAAAAGGTGACACTAATTATATTGTAATGATGGGCGTAATAATGTTTGTATTTGCATTATTAGGACTTGTTGCAGGAATGGGTGGAGGAATTGCAGGTGCAAAAGCTTCAACAGGATTTGCTAAAAATTTGCGTGAAGCAATGTTTAGAAATATTCAGACATTTTCATTTGCAAATATTGACAAATTTAGTACATCAGGACTTGTAACAAGAATGACAACGGATGTTACTAATGTACAGAATGCATATCAGATGATTCTTAGAATGTGTATTAGAGCACCATTTAGTATGATATGTGCTATGGCAATGGCATTTTACATAAGCCCAAGAATTGCAACAATATATTTAATTGCAGTTATAATTTTAGGAATTATTTTAGTATTTATTATGTTAAATGCAAATAAGTATTTTAAACAGGTTTTTAGAAAATATGATGATTTAAACGAAAGCGTGCAGGAAAATGTATCAGCAATTCGTGTAGTTAAAGCTTATGTAAGAGAAGAATATGAAACAGATAAGTTTCATAAGGCAAGTAATAATGTATATAACATGTTTGTAAAAGCAGAAACAATTATTTCTTATAATTCACCTGTAATGCAGATAACAGTGTATACATGTATTCTTTTAATAAGCTGGGTAGGTGCACACATGATTGTGAATGCAAATCCTACGCTCGATACAGGAGAACTAACAAGTTTGCTTGCATACTGTATGAATATTCTTATGAGTTTAATGATGCTTTCGATGGTATTTGTTATGGTAACAATGAGTGCTGCAAGTGCAAAACGTATTGTAGAAGTATTAGACGAAAAGAGCAGCATTACAAACCCTCAAAATCCTATATTTGAAATAAAAGATGGAAGTGTAAAATTTGACAATGTTAATTTTAAATACAAAGAAAATGGTAAGAACTATGTTTTAAAAGACATTAATTTAGATATTAAATCTGGAGAAACAATAGGTATTATAGGTGGAACAGGTAGCGCTAAGACTAGTCTTGTTAACTTGATTTGCCGTTTGTATGATGTAAATGATGGAAAAGTTTTAGTTGGTGGAAAAGACGTAAGAGAATATGATTTAGACACATTGCGAAATGAGGTTTCTGTAGTTTTACAGAAAAACGTACTTTTTAGTGGAACTATTTTAGATAACCTTCGTTGGGGAGATGAAAACGCAACTGAAGAAGAATGTGTAGCTGCATGTAAGCTTGCGTGTGCAGATGAATTTATTGAAAAGTTTCCTGAAAAATACAATACATATATTGAACAGGGTGGTACAAATGTATCAGGTGGTCAGAAACAAAGAATTTGTATAGCAAGAGCGTTGTTAAAGAAACCTAAAATTCTTATATTAGATGACTCAACAAGTGCTGTTGATACAGCAACTGATGCAAAAATCAGAAAAGCATTTGCGCAGGAAATTCCAAATACTACAAAATTTATTATTGCACAACGTATTTCAAGTATTGAAAGTGCAGACAAAATAATAGTAATGGAAAATGGTAAAATAAATGGATTTGGAACTCACGAAGAATTATTAAAGAATAATGAAATATATAAAGATGTGTACGAATCTCAGACTGAAGGAAGTGGAGATTTTGATGAGAATGGAGGTGAACAGTAATGGCTGAAAAGGTAAAAGAATTCAAAGGCGGACCAGGTGGCAGATGCCGTGGGCCAAAGCCAAAGGTTGAAAATCCCGGAATTATTATGAAACGATTATTTGGTATGCTGTTCAAATCTTATGGAGTAGCTCTTATAATAGTTGCAATTTGCATAGTAGTTAGTGTAGTAGCAAACGTTCAGGGAACATGGTTTACAAAAAATCTTATAGATATTTATATAATACCAATGGTTAAAACTTTAAACGCCGGCGGAGCCCCTAATTATACACCACTTATGCATGCAATGGTAAAAGTAGCCATATTTTATGGAATAGGTGCACTATCTACATTTGCGTATAACAGAATAATGGTTTATGTTACGCAGGGTACTTTAAGAAATTTAAGAAATCAGATGTTTGAACATATGGAAAAACTTCCAATCAAATACTTTGACACCCACTCACATGGTGACATTATGTCTATGTATACAAATGATATTGACACATTAAGACAGATGATTAGTCAGAGTATGCCACAGTTTTTAAATAGTGGTATAACAATTGTTACGGTATTTGCCAGCATGGTTGCATTAAGTATACCTTTAACAATTGTAACTTTAATTATGATTGCGATTATGCTATATGCAACAAAAAAATCAGCAGGACTTAGTGGTAAATATTTTATTAAGCAGCAAAAAGATATAGGTAAAGTTAATGGATTTATCGAAGAAATGATGGAAGGACAGAAAGTAGTTAAAGTATTCAACCATGAAGAGATAAATATTAACGATTTTGTTGAAATAAATAATCAGCTATATAACAGTGCAAATAATGCAAATAAATTTGCAAATATATTAGGACCTATAAATGCTCAGCTTGGGAATGTAAGTTATGCATTGACAGCGATTGTAGGTGGATTTTTAGCAATAAATAAAGTTACATTTTTAGGTAATGCATTAACATTGGGTGGATTGGTAAGTTTCCTTACATTTAATAAGAATTTTTCAATGCCTATAAATCAGATTAGTCAGCAGGTAAATGCAATTGTTATGGCATTAGCGGGTGCTGACAGAATATTTAAGCTGTTAGATGAAACACCTGAAACAGATGATGGTTATGTAACATTAGTAAATGCAAAATTCGAAGGCGATAAACTTGTTGAAGCAAAAGAAAAGACAGGAATCTGGGCATGGAAACATATTCACCAGGCAGACGGAACAGTAGAATACAAACAGTTAAAAGGTGATGTTGTATTTGATGATGTTGACTTTGGATATAACGATGACAAAATTGTACTTCATAATGTAGATTTGTTTGCAACACCTGGACAGAAGATTGCATTTGTAGGCTCTACAGGTGCAGGTAAAACAACTATCACAAATCTTATTAATAGATTTTATGATATTCAGGATGGAAAAATCAGATATGATGGTATTAACATAAACAAAATCAAGAAAGATGATTTGAGACATTCTTTAGGAATTGTATTACAGGATACACATTTGTTTACGGGAACTGTGGCTGAAAATATTTCTTTTGGTAAACTTGACGCTACCCGGGAAGAAATTGAGGCTGCTGCTAAGCTGGCAAATGCACATAATTTTATTATGAGCCTTCCTAATGGATATGACACGATGTTAACAGGAGATGGTGCAAACTTATCTCAGGGACAGCGACAGTTATTGGCAATCGCAAGAGCAGCAATTGCTGACCCACCGGTATTAATTTTGGATGAAGCTACAAGTTCAATTGATACACGAACTGAAAAATTAGTACAGGAAGGTATGGATAAACTGATGAAGGGAAGAACAACATTTGTTATCGCCCACAGATTATCAACTGTAAAGAATTCTGACTGTATAATGGTACTTGAACAGGGACGTATTATTGAAAGAGGAACTCATGATGAACTAATTGAACAAAAGGGTAAATATTATCAACTTTACACAGGAAATAAAGCACTTGCATAATTGACTTTTTAGATGCGATTTGATAGCATTTATTGAGAGAAATATAATTAGGAAACAAAATCAACAAACTTAATTTTGTGAAAGTTTTCGACAATTAGTCTTTGATAAAAAGAGGCTATACATATTAGTTATAGGAGGAATTTAACATGAAGAAGATTATCACAGACAAGGCCCCTGCAGCAATAGGACCTTATTCACAGGCAGTTATTGCAAATGGAATTTTATATACATCAGGACAAATTGCATTAAATCCTGCAACAGGTGAAATTGTTGGGACAACAATTGAAGAACAGACTACTCAGGTAATGAAAAATTTAGGGGCAATTTTAAATGCAGCCGGTGTAGATTATGAAAACACAATTAAAACAACATGTTTCTTAGCAAATATGGAAGATTTTACAACTTTTAATGGAATTTATGAAAAATATTTTACAGGAAAACCTGCAAGAAGTTGTGTAGCAGTAAAGCAGCTTCCTAAAAATGTTCTTTGTGAAGTAGAAGTTATTGCAGTTGTAGATTAATTATATTAAAATCTGCCTTTATAATTTGTAAAATATGATTAGATAGGATTGTGTGAGTGCGTAACACGGAACAAACCGCATGCATCAAAGTTGGGGACTTGGGCCCTAACATATTAAATATAAAAGTAGAGAAGGAGAAGCGATGAAAAAAGAATGGAT
>NZ_FR878179.1:63756-122658 GCF_000434315.1 Eubacterium sp. CAG:156
GCTCTTATGATGGTGAAGGATATTTACCTTTAATTACATATCAGTCATGGAGGGTTGCAGAACTTCGTTATTGCGAAGAATTAGAAGTTAAGAATTTAGATAAAATGCAAAAGCATGATGAAACGGATGAGGTTTTTGTGCTTTTAGCAGGCGAATGTACTTTATTTACAGGTGGAAATGGTGATGTCATATCAGAAATAGACGGTATAAAGATGGAACCACTTAAAATATATAATGTAAAGAGAGGAACGTTCCACACACATACACCTGAGAAAGGAAGTACTGTTCTCATTATAGAGAATTCTAATACAGATGATAATATAAATTCTCCAACATTAAAGATGACACCTGAACAGATTGAACAGGTTAGGAAAATTTATTATAAATTAAATAAGTAGTTTTGTTATATGTAATAAAAATTAAATATTGATTTATACGCAAAAACTGTTCCTGTCAGCGATATGGAGCAGTTTTTTGCTTATTTATAAAAAATGTCGAAGTCAAAATTCCTCAACTTTGATGCATACGTAAAAACGACTTAAAAATTAATAAAAGATATATATATACATAATCATAGATTACATAAAAACATTACATTTTGTATAAAAATAAAAAATCATAATAGCATGATTTCTTTAATAGTGGTAGAATAGTAAATATATTTAAAAAGGGAGTAGGGCATTGAGACTAGACAAATATTTGTGTGATATGAATATTGGCAGCCGCAGTCAGGTTAAACAATATATCAGAAAAGGATGCGTTGATGTTAACGGAGATATTATAAAAAAACCGGAACTGCACATAGATGAAACAAAGGATATAATTTCCGTTAATGGTAAAACAATTGCTTATAAGAAAAATATATATTATATGCTTAATAAACCGGCAGGTGTCGTAACTGCCGTTAAAGATTCAAGAGATAGAACAGTAATGGATTTATTTGACGCATCTATATCAAAAGGTTTGTTTCCTGTTGGTAGATTAGATAAGGATACGGAAGGGCTTTTGCTTATCATGAATGATGGTGAGCTAGCACATATTCTTACTTCACCAACAAAACATATTGATAAAACATATTATGCAAAGATTAATGGCAGAGTGAAAAATGAGCATATTGAACTTTTTAAAGAAGGACTGGATATAGGTGAAAAGAAATTAACTAAGCCTGCGGTATTAAGCATTTTAAAATCAGATGATATTTCAGAAATTGAGCTAACAATAACAGAGGGTAAATTTCATCAGGTTAAGAGAATGTTTAAAGCCATAGGTATGGAAGTTATATATTTAAAACGTATATCAATGGGAAAACTAAAACTTGATGATACACTTATGTTAGGCGATTATAGAGAACTTACAGCGCAGGAAATTGCGCAGATTGGAGGCAATGTATGAGAATAGTGATTATTACAGGAGCATCTTCCGGAATGGGAAGAGAATTTGCATTACAATTAGACAAAAAATTACATTCAATTGACGAATATTGGCTTGTCGGAAGAAATGAAGAGGAATTAGCAAAAACAAAAAAGAAAATGCATACAAAAACAAGAAATTTTATTGCTGATTTTAATTCCAGAAAGGCATTGTTTCCACTTGTACAGGAAATAAACAATATACAGCCGGAGGTAAAGATGCTTGTAAATTGTGCCGGATTTGGAATGGTTGGAGATTTTGACAGAATTTCATATAATGATAATTTAAGCATGATTGATGTCAACTGCAGAGCTTTAACTTCTTTGACGCATGATTGCATTCCGTTTATGGCAGTTAATTCAAGAATTATTAATATAGCTTCGGCAGGGGCATTTAATCCACAGCCGGGATTTGCAGTTTATTGTGCTACTAAATCATATGTATTGAGTTTTTCAAGAGCTTTAAGAGGAGAATTAAAAGATTTAGGAATATATGTTACTGCAGTATGTCCGGGACCTGTTAATACTCCATTTTTTAATAAAGCAGAAAGATATGGAACTGTTTATGCATTTAAGAAATTGTTTATGGCTGACCAGAAAGCAGTTGTAAGTAAGGCAATAGACGATAGTATAAGATGTAAAGAAATTTCAGTTTATGGAAGGACAATGAGAGCTTATAGAGTTTTAGCCAAAGTTGTTCCACATCGTTTTATAATCGAATTATTGAATTTAATGCATAAATTGAAAAAATAAATATTTAAATTTGACATTGTTACAAGAATAATTGATAAATTAAAATGCAAAGAATTTATAATAGTTAAAATTTATATTAATCAAAATGCTATAACAGAAAACGTGACTGATTATCAGCATTAGGAGATAAAATGAGAGAAATAATTATAAATAAAAATGAGGCAGGGCAACGTTTTGACAAGTTACTTTTTAAGTATTTTAACGCTGCACCTGCCAGCTTTGTGTATAAGATGCTTAGAAAAAAGAATATTACATTAAACAATAAAAAATCTGACGGAAAAGACAAACTTGCAGTTGGAGACTGTGTGAAAATATTTATGACAGATGAAACTATAGATAAGTTTAGAAGTTCAAAAAATATTGAAGCATCTGGCAAGGCAACGCATAAAATTTCATTAGATGTAGTTTACGAAGATGAAAATGTAATTATAGTAAATAAACCGGCAGGCGTTTTAAGCCAAAAAGCAAAGAAGAATGATATTTCAATGAATGAATATATAATCGAATATTTACTAGATACAAAACAGCTTAGTGAAAATGAATTAGAAACTTTTAAGCCGGGCATTTGCAACAGACTAGACAGAAATACAAGCGGTCTGTTAATTGCAGGAAAAAGTTTATTAGGACTACAGGTGATGTCGGATATGTTAAAAGATAGAACATTTGGCAAATACTATATTACAGTCGTTTCGGGAGAAATTAATGGAAAAACAAAGATTAAAGGATATTTGACAAAAGATTCTAAATCTAACAAGGTGAAAATATACGATAAACCATTGAAAGAAAGTTCATATATAGAAACAGAATATGAATGTTTAAAAACAAATGGCAAATATACTATTTTGAAAGTTAAACTTATTACGGGAAAACCGCATCAGATAAGAGCGCATCTTGCATCCGTTAGACATCCTATAATAGGAGATACCAAATATGGAAGAGCAGATATTAATGAAATTTTCAGAAAAAAATGTGGTGTAAAATATCAACTATTACACGCCTGGCAACTTAAATTTGATGAAATGCCGGATGAATTAAAAAAACTTAAACAAAAAACATTCGAAGCTAAAATTCCCCAATTATTTGAAAATGTATTTAGTGAGATTGGATTAAATTTATAAAGGAAAGAAAATGGGAACATGGAATTCACGTGGGCTTAGAGGCTCTACTTTAGAAGATATGATTAATATGTCGAATGAAAGTTATAGGGAAAAAGGATTGGCGTTAATTCAAAAAATTCCAACACCAATTACCCCGGTAAGAATTGATCAACAGACAAGACATATAACATTAGCATATTTTGATCAGCAAAGTACAGTAGATTATATAGGTGCTGTGCAGGGAATACCAGTGTGCTTTGATGCCAAAGAATGTGCAACAGATACATTTCCGATGATGAACATACACGAACATCAGGTTAAATTCATGAAGGATTTTGAAAAACAGGGTGGAGTATCTTTTATTATATTATTTTATAGTCATAAAAATGAAATGTACTATATTCCTTTCTGTGATATAGAAAAATTTTATGAAAGAAGTATAAATGGAGGAAGAAAAAGTTTCAGATTTGATGAAATAGATAAGAAATATAAAATAAAATCTGCACCGGGTATACTGGTTCATTATTTAGAAACGATTAATATTGACCTCGAATCTAGAGAAGAATAGGCATTGACACGAAAAAAAATATATTGTATTATATTTGCTGTGCTACCGTGGTAACACATTAGCATACTAAAGTGTAAAGGAAAGATAAAAATGAGTAAAGAATTATTACACACACCAGAGGGTGTAAGAGACGTATACGGAAAAGAGTGTGCAAGAAAGTTAACTATAGAAAATAAAATTAATAATATATTTAATTTATATGGATTCCATAATGTTCAAACACCAACATTTGAATTCTTTGATATTTTTAATAAGGAAAGAGGTTCAGTACCATCAAAGAATTTATATAAGTTTTTTGATAGGGAAGGAAATACTTTGGTATTAAGACCTGACCTTACTCCATCAATAGCAAGAATTGCAGCAAAGAATTATATGGATGTCAATGTACCTATTAAGCTTTGCTATAACGCAAATACATATATTAATAATTCAGAATTACAGGGAAAACTAAAGGAAATAACACAACTTGGTTGTGAACTAATCGGGGATGATTCAGTTGAAGCTGATGCAGAAATGGTTGCCCTTGTTGTAAATTCATTAAAGAGTGCAGGCTTTGATAAATTTCTTGTTGAAATTGGTCAGGTTGACTTCTATAAGGGACTTTTAGAAGAATGTGGATTTGAAGATGATGTTGAGGAAGAACTTAGAGTTAGAATTGAAAATAAGAATTTCTTCGGTGTTGAAGAATTACTTGATTCTAAAGATATCCCTTCAAACGTAAAAGATACATTTCTTAAATTGCCTTCTTTATTTGGAAGTTCAGATGTACTTGATAAAGCAAAAGAACTTGCAACGAACGAAAAATCATTAAAGGCAATTGAGAAATTAGAGGAAGTATATTCTATTTTAGTTGATTATGGAGTTGCTGATTATATTTCATTTGATTTAGGAATGCTTAGCAATTTTAATTATTATACAGGAATTATTTTTAAGGCATACACATATGGAACAGGAGATGCAATTGTTGCAGGTGGCCGCTATGATAAACTATTAAGTCAGTTTGGGAAAGATAGCGCAGCTATAGGATTTGCAGTATATATGGATCAGCTCCTTATGGCTATGAGCAGCCAGAAAATGGAAGGTGATACAGATTATGCATATGAAGTGTTAATATATGATACAGAACTTAGAAAGACGGCATTGCAGCTTGCAACAGGTCTTAGGGAAAAAGGTATTAAGACAGAGCTTATTCCTAAGAAAGAAAATATTTCGATTGATGAATATGTTGAATTCAAAAAAGAAGACGGAGCTATAAATGTAACAGATGTATCTAAAGATGGTGTAAAGGAATTATAGGAGTTTAAATAAAATGAGATATTTAACATTTGCCCTTGCAAAGGGAAGATTAGCTAAAACAGCAATGAAAATGTTTGAAGATATAGGTATTGAATGTGAAGAAATGAAAGACGAAAAAACACGTAAGCTTATTTTTGTAAATGAAGAATTAAAATTAAAATTCTTCTTAAGCAAGGCGAGTGATGTACCTACATACGTTGAATATGGAGCTGCTGATATAGGAATTGTAGGAGCAGATACAATTCTTGAAGAAGGGAGAAAATTGTACGAAGTATTAGATTTAGGATTTGGAAAATGCAACATGTGTGTATGTGGTCCTGAATCTGCGAGAGATTTATTAAAAAATCATGGAATGATAAGAGTTGCTTCAAAATATCCAAATATTGCAAAAGATTATTTCTATAATAAAAAACATCAGACAGTTGAAATTATTAAACTTAATGGTTCAGTAGAACTTGCGCCTATTGTTGGTTTATCAGAAGTAATAGTTGATATTGTAGAAACAGGTACAACATTAAAAGAAAATGGACTTACTGTATTAGAAAAAGTTTGTCCTTTATCAGCAAGAATGGTTGTTAACCAAGTAAGCATGAAGATGGAAGATGAAAGAATTAGAAAAATCATAAAGGATTTGAGGGCTAATATTAAATAATTCCTATATAAATTATTGTAAATTTGATGTATAGTAGTATGTGGTAAAAGGAGAAGAAATTATGCGTATTGTAAAGTTAGATGAAGCTTCTAAGAAAAATATTTTGACTGATTTACTTAAAAGAAGTCCTAATAATTACGGAAGTTATAATGACAGTGTAAATGAAATACTTAATAATGTTAAAGAAAATGGAGACAAGGCTGTTTTTGAATATACAGCAAAATTTGACAAGGCAGATATTAATGCGGATAATATCGTGGTAACAAAGGAAGAAATTGAGGAAGCGTATAATTCTCTTGAAAATTCTGAATTAGTAGATGTTATTAGAAAAGCGATTAAAAATATAAGGGAATATCATGAAAAACAGCGTCAATACAGTTGGTTTGACAGCAAGTCTGATGGAACAATTTTAGGTCAGAAAGTTACTGCACTTGAAAAAGTAGGTGTATATGTACCTGGTGGAAAGGCAGCATATCCATCATCTGTATTAATGAACATTATTCCTGCAAAGGTTGCCGGTGTTGACAGAATATGTATGGTAACACCTCCGGGAAAAGATGGAAAAGTTAATCCCGGAACACTCGTAGCTGCAAATGAAGCAGGTGTAGATGTAATTTATAAAGTAGGTGGAGCACAGGCGATTGCTGCTTTGGCATTTGGAACTGAAAGCATTCCTAAGGTTGATAAAATTGTAGGACCTGGAAATATTTATGTTGCTCTTGCTAAAAAGGCAGTATTTGGTTATGTAAGTATTGACAGCGTTGCAGGGCCAAGTGAAATCCTTGTGTTAGCAGACGAAACATCAAATCCAAGATATGTTGCTGCAGATTTGCTCTCACAGGCAGAACATGATGAATTAGCGTCAGCAATTTTAGTGACAACAAGTATGGATTTGGCAAAAAAAGTATCAGAATATACAGATATGTTTATTTCTAAATTATCAAGAAAAGCAATACTCGAAAAATCATTAGATAATTTTGGATATATTTTAGTTGTTGATACATTAGATGAAGCAATTTCTGTTGCAAATGATATTGCAAGTGAACATTTAGAAATTGTTACTAAAAATCCGTTTGATGTAATGACAAAAATTAGAAATGCAGGGGCTATTTTCCTTGGAGAATATAGCTCAGAACCACTTGGAGATTATTTTGCAGGACCAAACCATGTTTTACCGACTAATGGAACAGCAAAATTCTTCTCGCCACTTAGTGTTGATGATTTTATTAAGAAATCAAGTATTATTTCATATTCAAGACAGGCATTAGAACCTATAAGCGAAGATATTCAGAAGTTTGCAAAGGCTGAAGGATTAACAGCTCATGCAAATTCTATTCGTGTAAGATTCGATGAAAATGATGAAATATAAGGAAGGTAGCGGTATATGAACAGAGTAGGTACTTACAGCAGAAAGACAAATGAAACCCAGATTGATATTACATTTAATATAGATGGAAAGGGAAAGGCTAATATTGATACAGGAATTGGCTTTTTTGACCATATGCTTAATAATTTTGCAAGACATGGTTTATTTGATTTAGATGTAAAAGTTAAGGGAGACTTATTTGTTGATTGCCATCACACAATTGAGGATACGGGAATTGCTCTTGGTATTGCCATAAAACAGGCACTTGGAGATAAAAAATCAATCAAAAGATATGGCTCTGTAATTTTACCGATGGATGAATCTTTGGTGCTATGTTCGCTTGATTTGTCAGGAAGACCTTATTTAAATTTTGATGCTGAATTTACAGTAGATAAAGTTGGCGAATTTGATACAGAAATGGTTAAAGAATTTTTCCATGCCATAGCATATGCTGTAGGAATGAATTTACATATAAAAATACTTGAATCCGGTAATAATCACCATATGATTGAAGGGATTTTTAAAGCATTTTCAAAATCACTGGACAATGCAACAATGATTGATGAAAGAATTGAAGATGTACTATCTACGAAAGGAAGTTTATAATAAATGAGTTTTAGAATTATTCCTTCCATTTATTTAAAAGATGGAAAGGTCGTAAATAAAAATACAATGGAAATTGTTGGTGACGGAGATGCAGTAGCACTTGCAACTTTGTATAATAACAGAGGAGCTGATGAATTAATTATTTTTGATATATCAGAAACAGATTCTCAACATGATAACAATATTGGAACAATGGTTTCTATTGCTGATGCGGTGGATATTCCGATATTAGTTGGCGGAAATATTAAAAGACTTGAAGATGTAAAGAAATACATATATACAGGTGCTAAGAAAGCGATTTTAGACGGAAATAAAGAAAGTAATCTTGAATTAGTATCTGAGGCTTCTGAAAGATTTGGAAGTGACAAGATTGCTGTAATGATAGACAGTACTTTTGATATGAACAAAATAAAAACATTAAAATATGATGGAGCATCTCTTATTATTGCAAATAATTGTGCAAGAGAAGCTTTAGGATATGGCATAAGGGTTTTAGCTTATGACTGTATGTATAGTTTTGAGGATATTATTTCATTTGCAAAAGAAGAAAAAGTGTATGGTGTTTCACATGCAGGATTAGATGAGGCATTTGATTATATGAATTTCAAGGCTCAGTTAAAGGATGAAGATGTAAAAGTTGATGTTTTAGAATCAAAGATTACATTTGACAAATTTAAGACTAATAGTGATGGAATGATTCCTGTAATTGTTCAGGACTATAAGACTGATAAGGTATTAATGCTTGCATATATGAATGAAGAGGCATTTAATCTTACAATTAAGACGGGAAAAATGACATATTTTAGCAGAAGCCGTAATGAAATATGGGTAAAAGGATTAACATCCGGTCATTTTCAGTATGTAAAGGAATTGTCTATGGATTGTGATTTAGATACAATGTTAGCTAAAGTACATCAGGTTGGAGTTCCGTGTCATACAGGAGCAGACACATGCTTCTTTAATGAACTTGTTAAGAAAGAGTTTGATGAATCAAATCCAATTCATGTATTTGAAGATGTATATAAGACAATTTTAGACAGAAAAGTAAATCCTAAAGAAGGTTCATATACTAATTACTTATTTGATAAGGGAATTGATAAGATATTAAAGAAAGTCGGAGAAGAAGCAACTGAAATTGTAATTGCAGCAAAAAATCCGGATCCACAGGAAGTTAAATATGAAATATCTGACTTTTTATATCATGTAATGGTATTAATGGCTGAAAAGGGAGTTACATGGAAAGAAATCACTAAGGAATTATCACGAAGATAATGGATATAATATTTATATATTTATTTACAAAAAGAACTGCTTAAGGGTGGTTCTTTTGTTTTTATAATAATTATGATAATAGATAGTTTAAATAATCAACTTATGTTTAACAGAATTCGACCCATTAGGATAACTATAGTTGTAAAATTTTTGGTGATATAGTATTATATTAATATAAGTAAAAATGATTTTATTGTATTAAATTACTAAAGAAATATAAATGTTTTTCTAATGCTACAATAAAAATTAATCTAATGTTTTGGGGTCAGTTATTCATAATAGTATAAGAAATGGAGTAAAAAAATGAAGACAGGAATTATATTTGATTTAGATGGCACTTTATGGAATGCTACAAAGCAGATAGCAGAATCATGGAATGTTGTCTTTGAGAGATATGATGACATTGATTTAAGACTAACAACTAAAGAGTTAGAACAGCAGATGGGTAAACTTATGGAAACAATTGCTGATGATCTTTTACCAAATATACCTGTAGAACGTCGCTACAAGATTTTGCAGGAATGTTGCGATTACGAAAATGATTATTTACTTACACATTCAGGTGTGTTGTACCCTGACATTAAAGATATATTTAAGAAATTAAATGAAAAATATAGCGTTTATATTGTCAGCAACTGTCAGGCAGGATATATAGAGGCATTTTTAAAGGTTACAGATTTAGGAAAATATGTAACAGATTTTGAAAATCCGGGTAGAACGGGAAAGCCGAAAGCTGACAACATCAGATTAGTAATTGAAAGAAATAATCTTGATAAGGCATTTTATGTTGGAGATACACAAGGCGATTATGATGCAACAATGGCAGCTGGAATTCCGTTTATATTTGCAGCGTATGGATTCGGAAATATAGATGGTGATGAAGAAGAAATTCAGGGATTAAATGAATTGCCTGATTTAATAGACAAATTAGTAGAAAAGTAGGATAGATTTTTGAAAAAATTAGCATTATCAGATGAGATTTTATTGCAGGTAGATAAGCCGGCAAGATATATTGGAAATGAAGTTAATATGATTGTAAAGGATCCCAAAAAAGTGGATATACGATTGGCAATGTGTTTTCCTGATGTATATGAGATTGGAATGTCACATTTAGGAATACAGATTCTTTACGACATGTTTAATAGACGTGAAGATACTTATTGCGAGAGAGTTTATTCTCCATGGCTTGATTTGGATAAAATAATGAGGGAAAAAGATATTCCGTTATTTGCAATTGAAAGTCAGGAACCTATAAAAAATTTCGATTTTTTAGGTATAACATTACAATATGAAATGTGTTATACAAATATTTTACAGATTTTAGATTTATCTAAAATTCCTTTAATTGCTACAGAGCGTGGAGAGGACGACCCTATTGTTATTGGAGGAGGCCCATGCTCATACAATCCGGAACCAATTGCAAACTTCTTTGATATGTTCTACATTGGTGAGGGCGAAACTCAATATGATGAGTTATTAGACATTTATAAAGAAAATAAAAAAAATGGTGGTTCGAGAAAAGAATTTTTAGAAAAAGCAGCCCGTTTATCATGTATATATGTTCCACAGTTTTATGATGTTACATACAACGAAGATGGAACAATTAAAGAAATGATAAAAAATAATGAGAATGCAAGGGATAAGGTTAGAAAAGATATAGTTCTTGATATGAATGAAGTATATTATCCGACTAAGCCTTTAGTTCCTTTTATTAAAGCAACACAGGATAGAGTTGTACTTGAAGTTATGAGAGGCTGCTCAAGAGGGTGTAGATTTTGTCAGGCGGGTCAGGTTTACAGACCTGTAAGAGAGAAAAGTCTTGAAAAATTAAAAGATACTGCACGAAAGATGATTGAATCAACAGGTCATGAGGAAATTTCATTAAGCTCATTGAGTACAAGTGACTATTCACAGTTAAAGGGAATAGTTAATTTCCTAATTGATGAATTTAAAGAAAAAAATATAAATATTTCATTACCTTCACTTAGAATTGATTCATTCGTGCTCGACATAATGAGTAAAGTTCAGGATGTAAAGAAAAGTTCGCTTACATTTGCACCTGAAGCAGGAACTCAGAGAATGAGAAATGTAATAAATAAAGGACTTACAAAAGAAGATATACTTAATGGTTCAAGACTTGCATTTAAAGCAGGATGGAATAAAGTAAAATTATATTTTATGTTAGGACTTCCCGGTGAAACAACAGATGATATAGAAGGAATAATGGAACTTTGCGAAGAGATTGCAGAAGAATATTATGCTACTGTTCCAAAAGAAGAACGTATTGGAAAATGCCAGATTACGGCAAGCACATCATTTTTTGTGCCAAAACCATTTACAGCTTTTCAATGGTCTCCAATGAACACTATTCCTGAATTCTTAGATAAAGCTAAAATTGTTAATGACAAGATGAAATCTATGCTCAACAGAAAAAGCCTTAAATATAATTGGCATGAAGCTGATGTAAGTGTATTAGAAGGTCTTTTTGCAAGAGGAGACAGAAAATTATCAAAGACATTATTATCAGCATATAAAAAAGGCTGTCTATATGATTCATGGTCTGAAAGTTTTGATTTTGAAAAATGGAAAGAGGCTATTGAAGAAACGAATGTGGATTTGGACTTCTATATAAGCAGACAAAGAAGTGAGGATGAAATATTCCCGTGGGATTTTATAGATGCGGGAATTACAAAAGAATTTTTGCTTCGTGAATACCATAATTCACAGGCACAAAAGGTTACACCAAACTGCATGACAAGATGTTCGGGATGTGGTGCAAACTCATTTGGAGGAGGAATATGTTATGAAAATAAGAATTAAATTCTCTAAACAGGGACACATGAAATTTATTGGACATCTTGACACGATGAGATATTTTCAAAAAGTTATGCGTAGAGCAAATGTTGATATTTGTTATTCGGAAGGATTTTCACCGCATCAGAAAATGTCTTTTGCAGCACCGCTTGGAGTTGGTATAGTAAGCAATGGTGAATATTTTGATATTGAAGTTAACTCTACAGATAGCTCTAATGAAATGATAAAACGTATTAACGAGGCTAATGTAGAAGGAATTGAAGTTTTAAAATATAAGTTACTTGATGATAACGCAAAGAATTGTATGGCAATCATTGCTGGAGCAGATTATACGGCATTAGGACTTAACAAATTATTAACTAAAGATGATTTGGTAGTATATTTAAGTCAGCCGGAAATAGTTGTTTTAAAGAAAACGAAAAAAAGTGAGAAAGAAATTGATATTAAACCGTGGATATATGGACTAAAACTAACGGATGAAGGGTTGTTTATGAAAGTTGCTCAAGGTAGTGCTTCTAACCTAAAACCGGATTTAGTTATTTCATCATTGTTTAATTATTTGCAAAAAGATATTCCGTCATTAATTACATACCAAAGAGAGGAAATGTATTGTATGGTGGATGATAAATTAGTTCCTTTAGATGAAATAGGAGAGACAATTGAGTAGTACTGATGGTTTAACAAATGAGTCAGAATCAAAATTGATTTTATCTGATTTTTATAATGACAAATTATTGGGATTTTATTTTTATAAAGAAAAGTTACAAAGAATAACTTATATGGATAGCGAGTCTGTTGTTGGTAATATTTATATTGGATATGTAAAAGACGTAGTAAAAAATATAAATGCAGCATTTATTGAATTTGGAAATGACTTGAAGGGATATTATTCTTTGAATGATAATTTCCCATTTTTCTTAAATGTAAAAAATAACAATAAAGTATGCCAGGGTGACAAAATTTTAGTTCAGGTGTCTGGAGATAAAATTAAAACTAAAGATTATTCACTAACATCAAATATCAATCTGACGGGAAAATACTGTGTACTTACAGTTGGAAATACTAATATAAGTATTTCTAAAAAAATTCAGGACAAGACAACAAGAAATCAGCTAACAAGAATACTTGATAAGTATAAAAACGATGAATATGGTTTTATTGCCAGAACATCAGCAAAAGATGCAAAAGAACAAATGATTGAAGGCGAAATCATAGATCTGATAAATCAGCTTGAAGAAATAAAAAACAAAGCTATGCATTTAAAAGGAAAATCTATAGTTAAAGAAAATGAGTCAATCTTAACAAAAGAATGTCAGGAATTTATCGATAAAGAAAATGGAATTGTTATTACTGATAAGAAACAGATTTTCGATGAACTTTCAAAAAACAAAATTAACTGTAAATTTTATAATAGAGATTTGCCTTTATTCAAATGCTATTCATTGGAAAAGCATCTTATGTCCGGAATAAATAAAAAAGTATGGTTAAATTCAGGAGCATATCTGATCATAGAGCCGACAGAAGCATTGACTGTAATTGATGTAAACACGGGAAAAGCTGAACTGAAATCAAATAAAGAAGAAACATTTTATAAGATAAATATTGAGGCTGCGCATGAAGTTGCCAGACAGTTGAAAATCAGAAATATTTCGGGAATTATTATTGTTGATTTTATTTCAATGCGAAATAAGGAAAATGAACAGATATTACTTAACAAGATGAATGAAATTTTTAAATATGATTATTCAAGATGCATTGCAGTTGATATTACAAAGTTAGGATTGATGGAAATTACAAGAAAAAAAGGAAAAAAATCTTTATACGAAATAATTCAGAAATAATATGTTATGAGGAAAATATGAAAGAAGAAAAGCATGAAAACATAGATTTAGATGATTTAGAAGATATAAATGATATAGAAAGTTATCTAAATAATAAAAAAGAAAAAAAATATAAATCAATGTTCATGAAAACGTTTTGGTGGATTTTGATAATATACATATGTATATGTGTGGTCATGATTATGTTACTTATGGACAATGATTTGAACTCAAAAGAATGTGGATATATAGCCATAATCTTTATAATGTCTTCAGCGCTGTTTATTTCAGTTTCAATGCTTATTTTTAAAATTTTTCAGAGATTTAGAAAACTTTCTGCTAATTTCAATGAAATTTCATCTACAAATAATATGCATGTGCCTGAAGATGGAGATGACGAGATTGCTATGCTAGGGCATCAGATTAACGATATGGTAGATCATATAGAGCAGCTTAATAAAGAAAATGTTAAAAAGCAGCTGTTAATGAAGAATGTTGAGATTAAATCACTACAAAATCAGATTAATGCTCATTTTATGTATAATGTCTTGGAAAGCATAAAGATGATGGCGGAGATAAAAGGTGATTATGAAATATCTGATGCAATAACATCACTTGGTCAGATGTTCAGATATAGTATGAAATGGACTTCGGGTTTAGTTACATTAAGGGAAGAATTAGAATATGTCCAGACATATTTAAATCTTTTAAATTTAAGATTTGATTATGAAATATATCTTTCGCTAAATATTCCGGAACAATATATGGATATTGAAATTCCAAAAATGACTTTGCAGCCAATAGTTGAGAATTCAGTATACCACGGTATAGAGGATATGGCTGAAGATACTTCAATTTATATAAAGGTATATGATATTGTAGAAAAAAATATTCTGGCAATAGAAGTTTCTGATGCCGGTAAAGGTATGGACGAGGAAAAATTGAAAGAGATTAAAGTTAATCTATATTTGCCCCATGAAGATGATTCAAAGGAGCATGGTCGTGCGCTAAGGAACGTAAATGAACGAATTCAGATGTTCTTTGGAAAAGAGTACGGAATAGATATTTTCTCAAAGAAAGGGTTATTTACTAAAGTGGTTATTCAATTACCGTTAGAGAGGAAGCAGTAGCATATGAAGACATTAATGATTGTTGAAGATGAAAAACTGATAAGACAGGGTATTAAGTCCATGGTTTTACGTTCGGGTGTTGATGTAGAAGAAATAATTGAATGTAATAATGGATTAGCTGCTCTGGAAATATTAGAAAAACAAAATGTAGATGTTATGTTTACGGATATTAGGATGCCAAAAATGGACGGAATTTCATTAGTAAAAGAAATCCAGAAAATGACAAAAAAGCCATTGATTGCAGCTATAAGTGGATTTGATGAATTTGACTATGCAGTTGAAATGATGAGAAATGGTGTAAACGAATACATATTGAAGCCTGTTGACAGAGACAAGCTGGCAAAGGTTTTGAAAAAATTTGATGACATAATTACTGAGGAAAAAGAATCTTATGAAAAGCAGAGGCAGGTAGTATATCAGCAGATGCAGTATATGATGATATACGATAATGTTACTCATAAGGAAATGCAAAGTATAACTGAAATGGCAAGAGCGTATTTTCAGGTAAAAAACTTTGTGGTTTGTTGCTTTAGCTGCCCTGAAAGTGAAATTGATGATGAAATGGATGGAAAATATTATTATCTTGAAGGTAAGGATTCTCTTAACATTTTAATCGTAGATTCAGAGTATAAAGATGAAGTTCTAAAATCATTTGATAATTATTACATCGGAATAAGCAATGTATATTATAATCTTTTAGATTTGCGACAGGCATATCATGAAGCAGCAACAATGAGAAAAACCGCATTTGAAACTATGATTAAACGTGTGGATGCAGCTGAGTTTAGTAAACCTGATGAAGAATATGAATATGGTGTTAAATTTATGATGCAGACAGCTAATCTTATCTGTTCAAATAAATTAGATGAAGCTATTGAACAGTTAGAATCATTTGTTGATGGTGTTAAAGCCAGAAAATATTACATAAATGAATTTAAAGAACAAATGGAAATAATTCTTAATACAACTATTAAAGTGTATCAGAACACTCTTAAAGTTGGAGAAGATGATATTATGGAATTATCAGATATTTATAGTTTTCAGACAATAGATGAATATATGGAAGTTGTCAAACGCTGGATTAGAGGCTTTGATGAACTTGTAAGTACAGATATTGATGAGCATAAGGCAAATATCAAAATAAAAAATGCAATTAAATATATTCAGGAAAATTACGCAACTGATTTAAATATGGCAGTAGTGTCAAATTATGTTTCCATGAACTATTCTTTATTTTCTTTTACATTTAAACAGTATACAGGAACAAATTTTGTAAACTATTTAAAGGATATCAGAATTGGAGAAGCTAAAAAGTTATTAACTGATACAGATATGAAAATAAATGAAATATCTCAGGCTGTCGGTTATGAACATGAGAAACATTTCATGAAAACATTTAAGGCTATCACAGGACTTACACCGTCACAGTATCGAAATAATTTAGGCTAAAGGGACAGTTATGGGAAATAAGAAAATACTATTAAGAAAAATAATTTTAAGATTAATTATTGTGATGTTTATAATAATTGCATTTATAGTAATAGTTATTGCAGTAATTAACATATATATGAAATCAGTAACATCATCAAAAATTCTTAGTGTAGACGAATGCAAAGATATGGATGCAGACTGTATTTTAGTACTTGGAGCAGGTGTTGCACCAAGTGGAAAACCTACTTGGATGCTTGAAGATAGAATTTTGACGTCTGAAGAACTGTATAATGTTAATGCTTCGCCCAAAATAATTATGTCAGGAGACCATGGAAGAGTTTCGTATGATGAAGTTAATACAATGAAAGATTATGCTATAAATGATGGAATTCCATCAGATGACATCTTCATGGATCATGCCGGATTTTCAACATATGATTCTATGTATAGAGCTAAAGAAATATTTGGCGTAAAAAAAATCGTTATTGTAAGTCAAAAATATCATTTGACCAGAGCGTTATATATAGCGAAAAAATTAGGGATTGAAGCATATGGCGTGTCTGCAGATAAAAGAGATTATCTGGCTAAGCAAAAATATCGTGTATTTAGAGAGTGGATTGCCAGAGCAAAAGATTTCTTTAAATTGATATATAAACCCGAACCAACTTATTTAGGCGATAAGATTTCTCTTGAAGATAGCGGAGATATTACAAATGATAAATAGCATATTTGCACAAATAATTTCGTGAAAATTTACAATATTTTAAAATATAAATAAGTGTAACTTGACAAATGCATAAACAATGCATAAAATTAACACAAATTAATAAACCGATGAGCAAGGGTAAGTAGTTATCGGGACGATTTTTCAGAGAGTTGTCGTTTGGTGTGAGACAATAAATCTAAGGTAATGAATGGACTTGTGAGGGCAGTTCGAAACCGGATATTATGGAAGTAGTGCTGACGGATCTTCACCGTTATAGGAAGTAGCATATGTTGGTATGTGAATGAGTGAATGTGATACACATTAATTTGGGTGGTACCGCAGAAGTTTATGAATTTATAGCTTTTGTCCCTTTTGGGACAGAAGCTTTTTTGATTTTAAATTTCTTTTATGAAATAATGTATCGCTAAAAAGAATAATGTGACTCGATAAAAGAGGGAATCTTTAATGGATGTACATTTTTACTTGAAACGTACCGATTCTGTATGAAAGATGGCTAATTCTTTCAGGCAGTCAATTGGAAAGGAGACACTATGAAAAAAGGAAGATTTGGAGAATTTGGAGGACAGTATGTTCCTGAAACATTAATGAATGCAGTTAAAGAAGTTGAAGAAGCATATGAGCATTACAAAAATGATCCTGAATTTGTAAAGGAACTTGATGGCTTAATGAAAAATTATGCGGGAAGACCATCTTTGTTATACTATGCAGAAAAAATGACAAAGGATTTAGGTGGGGCAAAAATCTATTTAAAGAGAGAAGATTTGAATCATACAGGTTCTCATAAGATAAACAATGTTTTAGGTCAGGTTCTTTTAGCTAAGAAAATGGGTAAAACAAGAGTTATTGCTGAAACAGGAGCAGGTCAGCATGGCGTTGCAACAGCTACAGCTGCTGCACTTATGGGAATGGAATGTGAAATCTATATGGGAAAAGTAGACACAGAGCGTCAGGCTTTAAACTGTTTTAGAATGGAACTTTTAGGTGCTAAGGTACATCCTGTAGTATCGGGAACAATGACATTAAAAGACGCAGTAAATGAAGCAATGAGAGAATGGACAAGACGTGTTGATGACACATTGTATGTTTTAGGTTCAGTAATGGGACCGCATCCATTTCCAACAATTGTACGTGATTTCCAGAGTGTAATCAGCAAAGAAATAAAAGAACAGTTAATGGAAAAAGATGGAAAACTTCCTGATGCAGTAATTGCCTGCGTAGGTGGAGGTTCAAATGCAATGGGAGCTTTTTATAATTTTATAGAAGATAAATCTGTTAAATTAATTGGCTGTGAAGCTGCAGGGCTTGGTGTTGATACTCCTAAAAACGCAGCATCTGTTGCAAATGGAGCAATGGGAATTTTCCATGGAATGAAATCATTGTTCTGCCAGGATAAATATGGTCAGATTGCACCTGTTTATTCAATTTCTGCAGGACTTGATTACCCCGGAATCGGACCGGAACATGCAATGCTAAATGAAACAGGTCGTGCACAGTATGTTTCAATAACTGACGATGAAGCAGTTAATGCATTTGAATATTTATCAAGAACAGAAGGCATAATTCCGGCAATTGAAAGTTCACATGCAATTGCATATGCAATGAAGTATGCACCAACTTTAGATAAAGACAAAATAATTGTAGTTAATGTTTCCGGACGTGGAGATAAGGACGTAGCAGCAATAGCAAGATATAGAGGAGTAGAGATTTATGAGTAAGATACATGAAGCATTTGAAAATGGAAAAGCATTTATTGCATTTGTAACAGGCGGAGATCCTGATTTAGATACAACTAAGAAAATCATTAAAGAAATGGAAAAAGCAGGGGCAGATTTAATTGAAATCGGAATACCATTTTCCGATCCAATTGCAGAAGGCCCTATTATTCAGGAGGCAAATGAGAGAGCGTTGGCAAATGGATGTACAACCGATAAATTGTTTGACGCATTAAAAGATATAAAAGATGAAGTCTCGGTACCATTAGTATTTTTAACTTACATTAATCCAATTTACGCATATGACGTCGACAAATTTTTGGACAGATGTAATGAATGTGGAATACAGGGATTAATTATTCCTGATTTGCCATACGAAGAAAAAGATGAAATAGCAGATGAATGTAAAAATCATGATGTAGATATAATTTCATTAATTGCACCGGCATCTCATGACAGAATTAAAATGATAGCAAAGGAAGCAACAGGATTTATATACTGTGTTTCATCGTTAGGAGTAACAGGTGTAAGAAGTGATATTAATACTGATTTAGGAGGAATGATAAAATTAGTTCGTGAAACAACTGATGTTCCATGTGCTTTTGGATTTGGTATAGCAACGCCTGAGCAGGCAGAATACGTAGCTAAATATTCCGATGGTGCAATTGCTGGAAGTGCCATTGTAAAAATTGTAGCTAAATATGGAAAAGATTGTCTTCCATATATAAATGAATATGTAAAAAGCATGAAAGAAGCTGTAATGAAAGCTAATTAATGTTGCGTTTAAAGGAGCCGACGGATGACGTTGGTTCCTTTTTTACATTAACTAATCATTGGCATTGTATTAGAAAAATGTTAATATTAATAAAGATATTTACACTCTATATTACAAGGAGATATTAATTATGAGAAAAGCGCTTATAGTAATAGATATGCAATATGATTTTATAGACGGTTCTTTAGGGACAAATGAAGCACAAAATATATTGCCAAATGTAAATGATTTAATAGATAAAAAAGATTATGATAATTTATTTTTTACAAGAGATACTCATTACGAAAATTATCTTGATACTCAGGAAGGAAAAAATTTACCTGTAAAACATTGTATAAAAAATACACACGGATGGCAGATACACGATATATTAAATACGGATGGTGCAGAAATAATTGATAAAGAATCATTTGGATTTAATGGTTGGAAAGGTAAGTTAGATAATTTTGACGAAGTTGTTTTAGTAGGCCTTTGCACAGATATTTGTGTTATATCCAATGCACTTATTATTAAAGCATTTTATCCTGAAATAAAAATAAATATTGTCGAAGATGCAACAGCAGGAGTAACACCTGAATCGAAAGCAGCAGCTATTGCAACAGCAAAGTCTTGTCAGATTAATATAATATGATGCCGTGGTTGTTGAAATACGTAGCACGTAACAATCCGAAGACATTAAAGTTGTTTTTTGCCTGGCATCATAATATAATGGTAAATAAATTTTTAATGACATAATACTTTTTTATAATTTATCATGGACTAATGCTTTATTATTGGATGAAAAAATACTTACAGAAAATAAGAATAAATTTTTATAATGTGTTTGACATCCATATATCTATATGATAATATATATGAGTATGCCGCTCAGTGTGGTTATAAGTATTGCTTTTTGCAATCACCGAAACTGGCGAGTAATGTTAAATAGGAGGTGCCGTATGTACGCAGTTATAGCAACAGGTGGAAAACAGTATAAGGTTTCTGAAGGTGAAACAATCAGAGTTGAAAAGCTCGGTGCTGAAGCTGGAAGCACATATACATTTGACCAGGTTCTTCTCGTAAGCGGAGACGAAGTTAAAGTTGGTGAACCTACAGTAGCTGGAGCTACAGTAGAAGCAACAGTTGTTGGCGACGGTAAGGCTAAAAAGGTTATCGTTTACAAATACAAGAGAAAAACTGGTTATCATAAGAAAAATGGTCACAGACAGCAGTACACAGAAGTTAAAATTGACAAGATCAATGCTTAATTTTAGTTAGAGTTTAGAAGGGATTATCTTATGACTAAGGTAACAATTTTTAAACAACAGGGTTTATATAAAGGCTTTGAGGTTAGTGGTCATTCAGGATATGCTGATGCAGGTGAAGATATTGTCTGTGCGGCTATTTCAGCTTTAACCATTAATTGCATTAATTCAATAGAAACATTTACTAATGATGAATTTTTATTGGATACAGATGAAGAAGCAGGGTTAATTCGATTAATTTTTTCATATAAACCTGGCAGTAAATCAGAATTGCTGATTGATTCTCTTGCCCTTGGGTTAAGGGAGATTGAAAACGAAAACAAAGAGTATATAACATTAGATTTTAAGGAGGTATAGCTATGATGAAGATGAACCTTCAGTTCTTCGCTCATAAAAAAGGTGTTGGTTCTACAAAGAACGGTAGAGATTCAGAATCAAAGAGACTCGGCGCTAAGAGAGCAGACGGACAGTTTGTAAAAGCTGGAAACATCCTTTACAGACAGCGTGGTACAAAGATTCACCCAGGTGTTAACGTTGGCCGTGGTGGTGATGATACATTATTTGCTACATCAGATGGTATCGTAAGATTTGAAAGAAAAGGAAGAGACAAGAAACAGGTTTCTGTTTATCCTGTAGCAGAATAATTAATGATTTCAAAGCTTCAAATCATTCGTGGTTTGAAGCTTTTCTTTTATATATAATTTTTGTAACTCTATTAATTTAGTTTGAGATGGAGGTATAAATAATGTTTGCAGATCGTGCACAGATTTATATTAAATCAGGAAAAGGAGGAGACGGACACGTTTCCTTTAGAAGAGAATTATATGTGCCAAATGGCGGACCGGATGGTGGAGACGGTGGCCGTGGTGGCGATATTATTTTTGAAGTAGATAAAGGATTAAATACTTTATACGAATTTAGACATAACCGCAATTACAAGGCTCAGCCGGGTGAAGATGGCGGTAAGAAGAATAAACATGGAAAAAATGGTGAAGACCTTATTATAAAAGTTCCTGAAGGAACAGTTATTCGTGAAGTCGAAACAGGTAAAGTTGTGGCTGACATGAGCGGAGATAATCAGCGCGTAACAGTTTTAAATGGTGGTCGTGGAGGAAAAGGCAATCAGCATTATGCTACACCTACTATGCAGGCCCCTAAATACGCACAACCGGGACAGCAGGCAATGGAACTTAACGTAATTTTAGAGTTAAAGGTTATTGCAGATGTTGGCTTAGTAGGTTTCCCAAATGTTGGAAAATCAACACTTTTATCACGAGTAACAAATGCGCAACCTAAAATTGCTAATTATCATTTTACAACATTAAATCCTAACTTGGGTGTTGTCGATTTGCCTGGGGGAAAAGGATTTGTAATTGCAGACATACCGGGACTTATTGAAGGAGCATCCGAAGGTGTAGGTTTAGGACATGAATTTTTAAGACACATTGAGCGTACAAAGGTAATTATTCATATGGTTGACGCCGCTTCTGTTGAAGGAAGAGACCCAATTGCAGATATTAAGGCAATTAATGCTGAATTAGAAGCATATAATCCTGATTTGCTTAACAGACCACAGGTAATTGCAGCAAACAAAATAGATGCAATTTATGGAGAAAGCAATACTATTATTGATGACATCAAGAAAGAATTTGAACCGGAAATTAAGGTTTATCCAATTTCAGCCGTAAGTGGTAAAGGACTCAAGGAATTGTTATATCATGTTAGAGAAATGCTTGATGAATTCGATGATGCCCCAACTGTATTTGAACAGGAATATGATCCAAAACAGTTCTTTGACAACGTAGAAGATCCTTATACAGTTGAAAAAATTAAAGATGGTTTATATTCTATAGAAGGTCCTCGTATTGAAAGAATGTTAGGATATACAAATCTTGAATCAGAAAAAGGTTTTGTATTCTTCCAGAATTTTATGAAGGAAAATGGTATCTTAGATGAACTTGAAGCATTAGGTATAACTGATGGAGATACAGTTAAGATATATGGACATGAATTTGATTATTATAAATAATAATTTTCGAAAGAAAGGAAATTCCATAGTAATGGAATAGGTGAGATAGATATGACAAGTAAGCAGAGAGCATATTTAAGAAAATTAGCTGCTACAATGGATCCGATTTTTCAGGTTGGGAAGTCTAGTGTAACACCTGAGCTTACAGAAGCAATTGACGAAGCACTTGCTAAGAGAGAACTTATAAAAATTTCTGTTTTAAAGAACTGCTTTGATGATTGTAGAGAAGTCGGACAGGTTATTGCAGAACGTACAAAATCAACTTTAGTAGCTGTTACAGGAAGAAAAATCGTATTATACAGACCGGCTAAAGAAGAAAAGGATAGAAAAATAATTCTTCCGTAAAATTAAGGTGATTATATGAAAATTGGAATTATTGGAGGAACATTTGACCCATTACATGTTTCTCATATAAATATTGCCAGTGAAGCTAAGAAACAATTTGATTTGGAACAGATTTGGTTTATGTTATCACCTAATCCACCTCACAAGAATTCAGAAACAGTTAATTCTTTTGAGGTGAGATTTGAAATGCTGAATATAGGATTGAGAGATAATTGTTCGTTTATACCTTGTGATTACGAATATAAGAATGGCTACAGATATACGGCTGATACATTGACTTTTCTAAAAAAAGATTATCCTGATAATGAATTTTATTTTATTATTGGCAGTGATTCATTGATGAATATTGAATCATGGTATCACCCTGAAATTATTTTTTCCTGTTATACAGTACTTGTTGCAGCAAGAAATGATGGGTCAATGAAAAATATAAATGCAAAAATAACTTCTTTAAAAGAAAAGTATGACTGTAATATTGAAGTAATTTTTGTTGAAGCGACAGATATATCTTCGTCTGAAATAAGAATGCATTTGTCAGAACATAAAAATGAAATCCCAAATCAAATATACAAATATATTAAAGAACATAATTTATATCAAAATACAAATCAGGTGAAAAGAATGAATCCGGCTGAAATATTAGAAGATTTAAAGAAAGAACTTAATCCACACCGCTATGAACATACAATAGGTGTTGCAAATACAGCAAAAAAGATGGCTGAAGCATTGGGTGAGAATCCTAATACGGCATATCTTGCAGGAATACTTCATGACTGTGCTAAATGTATTCCAGATGAAGAAAAAGTTAAATTGTGTAAAGATAACAACATCGAAATAACCGATATGGAAATGAAGAATCAATTTCTTTTGCATAGTAAAGCGGGTGCCGTTCTTGCTAGAAATAAATACGGAATAAATGATGATGACGTTTTATCAGCAATAACATTCCATACAACAGGAAAGCCTAATATGACTTTATTAGAGAAAATTATTTTCTCGGCAGATTATATTGAGCCGTCAAGAAATCAGGCACCAAATCTTGATTATTTACGCAAAATTGCATATTCAGATATTGATTTAACTGTATATACAATTTTGAGAGATACACTTAACTATTTAAAATCAAAAGGTAATTCCACGGATAATATTGATGTAAATACATGTAAGGCATATGAATTTTATAAAAATGTTATAGAGAATAGATAAATTAATCATATTTGGATTACTAATTATAATTAATTTGATAGAAATATTATTTTTAAATAAAACAGTTATCTTGATTTATAATATAATTACGGAGGAAACAATATGGAAATCAGAGAGATGGCTAAAATAGCCTATGACGCGTTAGATGATAAAAAAGGTGTAGATATTACAGTACTTGATATATCTGAAATTTCTACAATGGCTGATTATTTTATTATTGCCAGCGGAAACAATGATAATCAGGTAAGGGCAATGGTAGATAATGTTGATGAAGAAATGCATAAAATCGGCAAAAATCCCACTCATATCGAGGGGTATAGAAGTGGTGACTGGGTATTAATGGATTATGAAGATATTATTGTCCATGTATTTAATAAAGACAATCGTTTATTCTATGATTTAGAGAGAATCTGGCGTGACGGAAAAATTGTTGAATTATAAAAGAGGTGATATACATGTGGGCATATGAAAGTGTATTTTATCAGATTTATCCACTTGGATTTTGTGGTGCACCATTTGAAAATGATGGTGTATTAGAGCATAGAATCAATAAAGTTTCAGAGTGGATTCCACATATTAAGAAACTTGGAGCAAATGCAATTTATTTTTCTCCTTTATTCGAATCAGATACACATGGTTATAATACAAGGGATTACTGCATGCTCGATAAACGATTAGGCACAAATGAAGATTTTAAAAATATTTGCCAAGAGCTCCATGAAAATGGTATAAAAATTGTTTTAGATGGTGTATTTAATCATGTAGGACGAGGATTTTATCAATTTCAGGATGTCTTAAAGAATAGAGAAAATTCCAGATATAAAGATTGGTTCCACATCAGTTTTGAAGGAAATTCCAATTATAATGATGGACTTTGGTATGAAGGCTGGGAAGGTAACTATGATTTAGTTAAGTTAAATCTTGGAAATGAAGAAGTAGTGCAGCATATACTTAATGCAGTCAAATTTTGGATTGATGAATTTGATATTGATGGAATAAGGCTTGATGTAGCTTATTGTCTTTCACCTGAGTTTCTGCATAGATTAAGAAATTATTGTGATGGATTAAAAAATGATTTCTTTTTGGTTGGTGAAATGCTTCATGGAGATTACAATCAGCGAATGAATGATTCAATGTTACATTCAGCAACAAATTATGAGTGCTATAAAGGTTTATATTCAAGTTTTAATTCTATGAATATGTTTGAAATATGTCATTCTTTAAACAGACAGTTCGGGGCCGAAAATTGGACTATATACAAAGGAAAGCATCTATTTTCATTTGTAGATAATCATGATGTAACAAGAGTTGCAAGCATACTAAGTAATGAAAATCATTTGCCTTTGATTTATACATTGATGTTTGGAATGCCTGGAATTCCTTGTGTTTATTATGGAAGTGAATGGGGCGAAAAAGCTGATAAAAGTCAGGGAGACCAAGCTTTGCGTCCTTCATTTGAACAGCCAATTGAAAATGAATTGTTTAAGCACATTTCTAAATTAGCTGATATTAAGAAAAATTCAACTGCATTAAATTACGGAGATTTTTCTACTATTTTACTTACAAATAAGCAATGTGTAATCAAAAGATGTGTTGATACAGAGACTGTATTAGTTTGCATTAATGCAGATGAAAATAATTTTTATGCTAATTTTAATGTTTCAGCAAATTACATTGATTTGTTGACTAATAAAGAATTAAGAGTAGAAAATGGTTTTGAAATGAAAGCTTATAGTTCATATATTTTGAAATTAGTTTAAGAATAGTCTTAAATTATAAAATATTTTATTTATAATTTAAAATCACTTATAATTTGCTTATAAATTTGATTATTAGGTTAAACCTGGTATTATATAAAATGAATAATAATTCATTATTTTGAAATTGTTCATAATTTTGTTAAAAAATGATTTTATTATATTAAATGTACAAATGGCTAAATTAAATTTTATTGCTTAATTTTGTAATTGAAATTTTAAATTTGTATACAATTGAGCAATAACATAATTTTTATGAAAAGAGGTAGATTTAAATGGCAAAGAAGATTGTACCTGTTACATTACTTACAGGTTATTTAGGTGCAGGAAAGACAACATTACTTAATGAAGTCCTTTCTAATCAGGAAGGATATAAAGTAGCGGTTATTGTTAACGATATTGGTGAGGTTAACATTGATGCAAGCTTAATAGCTAAAGGCGGACAGGTTACACAGAAAGATGACAATCTTGTTCCACTTCAGAATGGATGTATCTGTTGTACATTAAAGGTTGATTTAATTAATCAGATTATTGATTTAGTTTCATCAGGTAAATTTGATTATTTATTAATTGAAGCAAGTGGTATTTGTGAGCCATTGCCAATTGCTCAGTCTATTACTATGTTAGACGGTTCTTATGATAAGAGAGCAAAACTTTGCCGTCTTGATAATATTGTAACTGTTGTCGATGTAGCAAGATTAGCAGACGAATTTGGATGTGGTGAAAATCTTGTTAAAGATGATATTGATGATGAAGATATCGAAAATTTACTTATTCAGCAAATTGAATTTTGTAATACTATTATTTTCAACAAAGTTGATACTATTTCAGAAGAACAGTTAAACAAGGTTAAAACTATTGTTAAAACTCTTCAGCCAAATGCTAAGACAATTGATACTAACTACGGAAAAGTTCCTGTAAGTGAAATTTTAAATACTGAAAGATTTGATTTCGATGAAGCAAGTATGTCAGCAGGTTGGATTCAGGCTCTTGAAAATTATGACGCAGATGAAGACGAACATCATGACCACGACGAACACGAGCATGAGGAACACGAGCATGAGGAACACGGTCATCATCATGACGAACATGAACACGAAGGACACGAGCATGAGGGACACGATCATCATCATGATGAACATGAAAATGATGACCACGGACATCATGGACATCATCACCATCACCACCATCATCATGGAGAGGGTGAGGCAGAAGAATACGGTATCGGAAGTTTTGTATATTATAGAAGAAAACCTTTTGCTAAAGAAAAATTTGAAGACTGGATTAATGATATGCCTAAAGGTATTATCAGAAGCAAAGGTATTATCTGGGCAGCTGAGAACAATAATGACGCTTATATGTTTGAACAGGCAGGTAAACAGATTAATATTACAAATGCCGGCAGATGGTATGCTACAGCACCAAGAAGAGTACGTGCTCAGGCAATGAAAGATGATCCTACATTAGTTAAGGATTGGGACGAAGAAGTAGGCGATCGTATGATTAAATTAGTATTTATCGGTCAGAATCTTGATAAAGAAGCTATAATTAAATCATTAGATGATTGCCTTGCATAAAAACACACCAACGAGAAAGTATTGTAATAACATTACAAAAAGATATCAGTAGAAATGAACAAATTTATCTTATTCGATATGAAAATGTTTATTTCAACTGATATCTTTTTTATATTAGTTTAAATAACATGTTTATATTATGTTAGCTTAAACAACATGAGGTCTATATAATGAATGAACTCTACCTAAAATCTCACAATCAGGGACAATTATTGGATCCATATTGTCATTTTCAGGTTGAAGGCGGATATGGCCATCTTCTTTATAAAATCTTTTAACTGTAGCAGAATCGTCTATTAAAGCAACTACAATATCTCCATTACTTACAGCAGAAGTTCTTTCTACAATAATATAATCATTCTCGTAAAAACCTACGTTAATCATGCTTTCACCGTGAATCTTCAAAATGAACGTTTCATTATTAGGTAAAAATTCAGTTGGCAATGCAAAATAATCTTCGATGTTTTCAACTGCAAGTAATGGCTCACCTGCAGCAACTCTTCCAACAACCGGAATATTAGACATTTCTCTTCGTGCAAGTCCAAATTCATCATCAATTATCTCGATAGCACGAGGCTTAGTAGGGTCTCTTCTTATGTAGCCGTTTTCTTCTAAAGTAGCTAAATGTGAATGAACAGAAGAAGTAGAACGCAAACCAACTTTCTCACAGATTTCCCTAACTGTAGGTGGATATCCTTTTCTTAATATTTCTTCTTTTATGTAATCGAGAATCTGTTGCTGTTTAGCTGTAATCTTACCAGGCATATGTAATTCCTCCAAATAATATATAAAATTTTAAAATATATTCAAAATCAAAAAAAAAATTTCAAAATATACTTAACTGTACCATCTAATGTACACCTCATATGCTAATTTTATCATATAAGAAAAAATTACGCAACAAAAAACCGAACAAATATTCGAAAGTAGTATTGACAAACAAACGTTCGGGTGTTAATATAATTATACAAAGCAAACAAGTGTTCGCGTAATAGCAATAATATAAATATATTATATGGAGGATTTTAAACATGAAGTTATTTAGAAACAGTTTTTTATCATCAGTTATTTTTACAATGTTACTTGCAACTGCAGTTGTATGTACTGTTAAGCTTACAGATGTTGGAGCACAGAAGAAGGCTGACTCTAACAGATATAAATATTACACAAGTGTAGAGGTTAAACCCGGAGATACATTAACAAGTATCGCTAAGAAATACATAACACCGGAATATGCATCAGTATCAGAGTATGTAGATGAAATCTGTAAATATAATCACATTGGAAGTGGTGATAAGATTCACGTTGGAAAATATATATCAGTTATGTATTATTCAGATGAAATAAAGAAATAATATAATAATAGTTAATGCAAATTGACTATAGGCAATGTAATAAAATTACAAGACGCTGTATGAACTAAATTTAAGTCATACAGCGTTTTAATTTATTTATTTATGATTTTTATCTAGTGCTTAATCATTGCGTAATTTCACGGCATTTCTAGCCTTTCTGCGGCGTTCATCATCAATTGCAGCATAATGTTTTTTAGTTGTGTTTACATCTTTATGTCCCAAAACGTCTGCAACAAGGTATATGTCTCCGGTTTCCTGATATAAAGTTGTGCCATAAGTACTTCTTAATTTGTGTGGTGTTATTTTCTTCAAATTAGTAACAAGACCTGCATATTTTTTTACAAGTTTTTCTACAGAACGAACACCCATACGTTTTCTTTGAATTGAAAGAAAGAATGCATCTTCATGTCCTTCAACAGGAACAATTCTTTTTCGCTCTTCCATATAATTCCTTAACGCTTCCTCAACTTCATCACCGAAGTAAATGATTGTTTCATATCCACCTTTTCGTTGAATTTTTATACCTGTGTTTTTAAAATCAATATCATTTATATCAATACCAACGCATTCAGATACACGAATACCTGTTCCAAGAAGAAGTGTTAGTATTGCAATATCTCTAACTTTAGTTTTAGTATGAAAGTTTTGCTGGGATTTAGTTAACTTTGTTCCATTTTCTACTTCATCTAATAATTCAGCGACTTCATCAACATCAAGTCTGATTATTTCTTTGTCATGAAGTTTAGGCATCGAAACAATACTAGCAGGATTGTTTTTAATAAGTTCTTTTCTATAAAAGTAATTATATAAAGTTCTAACACTTGCAAGTTTTCTCATTATTCCTCGCTCGCTATTTGTATGTTCTTTGCCATCATCAGAAATATAATATTTTAGATATTCTAAATATTCTTCAATATCAGTAGCTGTCAATTTATCTAAAATATCTAAATCAAGTTCTGAAATATCTATATTTGAATATTTAGGATTTTCTGTTTTAATGTAATTAAAGAATATACCTAAATCATAAGCATATGCTATTCTTGTACGTGAAGAAGTAGTAGGTTCAATTCCTCTAAAAAAAGTAGAACAGAATTTAGGTAATTTCTTTTGCAACTCTCTTAATTTTAATTCGTTATCAATATTAATCTGTTCATGATATGTATGATTCTGTGCCATAATTTTATACCAAATTTAAAATAACCTTTCTTGTTTTTTTAATACAAATTTATGAAATACAATATTATTTTTAAAATACAAAAATAATATTATTTATCCATATTGTAGCATCCATTCATAATAGCAGTGAAGAAACGTTCTTTACAACCGGGATTTTCTTTTACCAACTGTCTAACCAGTTTTTTAACATATTCTCGTTTAGTATGTCCATCAACTGGGCATCTGTTTTTTGCAACAGGTAGTTCATATCTTTTAGCAAAACCAATAACATCCATTTCTGGTACATACATTAATGGTCTTATAACTGTTAATCTTTTTTTGTCTAAATATGTAACAGGAGAGAAGCAGTGGAATCTTCCTTCATAAATAAGCGAAAGAAACATTGTTTCAATGATATCGTCCTTATGGTGTGCATAAGCTATTTTGTTACAGCCTAATTCCTCGGCTTTATTATTTAATGCACCTTTTCGCATTTTTGCGCATAAAGAACAAGGATTGGATTCTTTTCGCTGTTCAAACACTACATCAGCAATCTGTGTTTCTATTACATCATATTCTACATCAAATTTTTTGCAGTAATCCTTAATCTTATCTAAATCCTGAATACCAAATCCTAAATCAACTGTTATTGCAACTAATTGGAATTTATTTGGATAAAATATTTTTAGTCCGCTCAATGCATATAGTAAAGTTAAACTATCTTTACCACCTGATATACCGATTGCTATTTTATCACCATCTTCAATCATTCCAAAATCATCAACGGCCTTTCTTACGTAACTATATAATTTCTGTGATTTCATAATTTTACCTACCTTGAAAACTATTATTTATTTATAATTAAATACGATTGTAGTGGAAGTAAACAGTATAAAAAAACAGTTGCGCCCACATAATTAGTGTAACACAACTGTTCGCAAAAGACAACTTTAACGAAATGTTTTATATGTAATTCATTCATATATTGTATAAGCGTTTATAATTTAATGCATACATACTTGATATTATGCCTTTTTAAACTATATTTTTTATAAAATTGCATTAAAATAAGTTCTTTAGTCTAATATTTCAAGCAAATGTTTAAAATATTCAGGTAATGGTGCTTCAAACTCTACATATTCTTTAGTTGTAGGATGAATAAAGCCAATAGTTTTTGCATGAAGAGTTTGTCCCTGTAATTTAAACGGACATTTATTGTTATTGTAGAGTTCATCGCCCAAAATAGGATGATTAATACTTGACATGTGAACTCTTATTTGATGTGTACGCCCTGTCTCGAGCTGACATTCAATGTATGTGTATTTTTTGAAACGCTTTAAAACTTTATAATGAGTCACTGCATTTTTACCATTTTTATAATTAATGGACATTTTTTTACGATTAACTTCATGACGTCCAATTGGTGCATCAATAGTACCTTCATCATCAGATATAACACCATTTACAATTGCTACATATTTTCGCGTTATCGAATGAACTTTTAATTGCTCGGCTACAAAATTATGGCTGTAATCATTCTTACATACAATTAAAGCACCTGTTGTATCTTTATCAATTCTATGCACAATTCCAGGTCTTAAAACACCATTTATTTCAGAAAGATTATCACGACAATGATACATTAATGCATTAACCAATGTTCCTGTATAATGACCTGGAGCCGGATGCACAACCATATCTTTAGGTTTATTTACTATTAAAATATCATCATCTTCATATATTATATCTAAAGGAATATCTTCAGCTACAATATTTGCTTCTAACGGTTCAGGAATATCTACATTAATTATATCGTCCGTTTTAACTTTGTAATTAGCTTTGCACACGCATTTATTTACTAAAATATGCTGGCTTTTTAGCAGTTTTTGAATATAAGATCTAGATATGTCAGGCAAAATTTCGCCTAAATACTTATCAACTCGAACTCCTTCGAAATCATCGTCAACATAATATATATTACTCATTTTATTCTCGCTTAAATTATATTTGTAAAATAATTTTCTAAATTATAGTTTGAAATTTATTTATCTTTTTTATCTTCAGAATCATCTTTTTTCAAAGAAAAAATCGCATTAAATTCTTTGTCTTTAATTACAAAGACGCAAAAAATTATAAGCAATGCACATGCGATTGTCACATAACAATCAGCAACGTTAAATACTGGAAAATCTATAAGCTTAAAATACAGGAAATCCACAACATAGCCATTTACAATTCTGTCAATCAAATTACCAATTGCTCCTGCTATCAATAAAGTAATTATATACTGCATTGAAATTAAATGCATAGTATTTAACGAACAGTTTAACGTTAGCAGTTTGCTGATTCTGTAAATACATAAAATCAGTATAATTACTACTATTATTGTAAAGATGATAAACATAGCTATCTTTCCTGAAAAAATACCCCAGGCTGCACCTGTGTTCCCTCCATCCAAATAGTTTAATTCAAAGACATTTGGAATTATGGAAATAACTTTTCCGGATTTTAATTGTGTAACAGCCCAAAATTTAGTTAATTGATCAAATATTATCAGAGCAATTAAAGAAACAATAAGCTTTAAATTATGTAGTCCTGTTTTCATCTTTATAATCCTTTCTAAAACTTACTTTTCAATTATTTTTTCACAGCTATAAATTAATAAGTCATGGTCTATAGTTCTATCAATTGAAGCATTACCAATTTCTTTTAAAACGATGAACTTAATTACACCTGAATCCATTTTTTTATCATTTAAAGTGGCTTCAACAACATCATTAGCGTTAATATCTGATGTAGTAACAGGTAATTTAAATAATTTTAATGTATCACATATATCATTAAATTCAGTGTTATTTATATAATTTTTAACCAAAGAAATGTATGCAGCTGATACAATACCAATTGAAACACATTCCCCATGAAGTAATGTGAAATTTTTTAATTTTTCAACTGCATGACCAATTGTATGTCCAAAATTAAGTAAGGCTCTATCTCCTTTTTCTTTAGGATCTTCTTCCACTACTTTTCTTTTTACATTACAACTATTGTAAATCATAGTAAACAAAGTGTCATAATCTCTATCTAAAATCTTTTGATAATTCTCTTTTAACCAGTAGAAATAATCAGAATCTTTTATTAATCCGTGTTTAACTATTTCGCCCATTCCTGAATAATATTCGCGATCAGGTAATGAGTTTAATGTACTAAGATTCATATATACAAGTTTAGGCTGGTAGAAGGCTCCTATCATGTTTTTGTAAGCCTTATAATCTACACCTGTTTTTCCACCAATACTTGAATCTACCTGTGCTAATAAAGAAGTTGGAATTTGAATAAAATCTATTCCTCTTAAATAAGTTGCTGCAGCATATCCTGTCATGTCTCCTACAACGCCACCACCTAAAGCAACAAGCATATCATTTCTGTCAAATTTGTTTTCAATTAAAACAGTATATAATTCAGAAATTGTATCCAAATTCTTATGAGCTTCACCTGCTGTAAATTCAAAAATAATTACTTCTTTTGAATTACTCATAAAAATATCTTTAACTTCATTTGCATATAAAGGACCAACATTTGATTCTGTAACTATACAAATTCGTTTGTTACTTATATTTAATTGCTGGATTTCATCATTTAATAAATTGAAATCTTTTGAAAATACAATATCATAACAAGGCTTTTGCTCATAATTTACTTTCATTGCGTTTGTGTTAATTGATACTTCCATATTTTTCTCCTTATAATTAAATAAATATTTATTTAATTTGCGTAAATCTAATTTAATTTACAGTGCCCTTTCTTTTTGTCTGCTATATTACTTGTTGAAATAATAACTATATAACAACAAGCATCTTTATTTTCAGTATCTACAATAATGATTGTAGCTTGTTTATTTAACAGTATATCGAAACTGATACTAGATTTTTTCCTTTTTTAGTAACACTTATCTGTCTGTTGTAAATAACTCTGCCAAGACCTCTGACTGAAATAATATCATTTTCTTTAATTGAATATCCATTTGAAGTAATAATTTTTCCGTTTACGAATACTTTTTTCTCTTCAATATATGAAACAATACTGCTTCTTGATTTATTAAATGCTAAAGAAATTATACTGTCTAATCGTATGTTACCGATAGTTCCTTTTATTTCTTTAAGATTTGGCCTGACATTTTCAATTTCATCATAAGCAATCTTACATGAAATAAGAGTATGTTTTACTTTTGTAAAATTATTGATTATATAGTCAGAAATTCCTGTAATAACATATATATATGCTACATTTTCACCTATAAAAATATCGCCAATCTTACTTCTGTCAATTCCCAAATTTAATATTGCCCCTAAATAATCTCTATGATTTAATGTATCTGCGTATTTTTTATTGAGTGGTTCGATTTTTAAAAGAGTGATTGGGACATCTTCTTCATAATAGACTTCAATTGGTTTAAAGACTACAATTTTTCTTTCTGCATAAACATTGCCTCCAGTCAAATAGTAATTAACTGGAGGTAATTGATTTGTTATTGTATTAAAAATATTTATTTCATTTAAATTTAGAAAATCAGAATATGCATAGATATTTTTTGAATAAGTAATATCTGCAAGATCTAATAATCGGTTTTTAACATAATTATCTTCTTTGTTCATCAGTCTGTCCTTAAATGTCGAATATAATTCTACTTATACATTGAAGTTGATCTCATGTTATTATATGAACTTGATATTGCATCATGGAAATCACCTGAAAGATCAACATTTGAAGGTGTCACGATGTAAATGTATCCTGTTATTTTTTGTAATTTACCGCCTATAGAATAGCTTGCACCATAAACTGTATCAACAATACGCTGAGCTAAATCTAATTTAACGCCTTCTAAATTAACGATTACAGCTTTTCCCTGAAGCAATGTGTCTATTATTTCTTTTGTTTCATCATAACCCGATGGCTTAATTACGCAAACTTCTAATCCTGAACTTCTCATCGGAACGACATTTCTTGCGTTTTTATTAGATGATTTGCTCATAAATGAACTTCTGGATGAAGATTTAGCGTGGCTTGAACGTTTGCTATATGAAGGTTCATCGTCTTCATCTTCGTATTTGTCTCTATAAGATGTACGACTTACACGTTCAGGCTGTCTTGTCTCTTCTTCATCTTCGTCGAAATCATCATCGAAATCTTCGTCATAATCATCGTAATCATCCTGATTATAATCCATTCTTAATATGTTCGACACTTTATCTATAAAACTCATTTTAATCTCCTAACTTTGATTTATATTTTAAATATTATAATTTCTTTCACCAAATATTCCGGTACCGACTCTGACTAGAGTTGCACCTTCTTCAACGGCTACCTGATAGTCTCCTGTCATCCCCATCGACAAGACACTCATACTAACATTATCAATGTTTTTATTTTCTATGTCAACCGATAATTTCTTCATATTTCTAAAATATACTCTATTTGATTCAGGATTATCAGTATATGGAGCAATTGTCATTAATCCTTTAATTCTTATGTGTGGAAATTTAGCTATTTCTCTAACTAATTGTTCAGTTTCTTCAGATGTTATTCCGAATTTACTTTCTTCCTGTGCCATATTTACTTCAATTAATATATTCGCAATTTCATCAGCTTTTGCATATTCTTTTTCAATCTGTTCTGCTAATCTTATTGAATCAACAGAATGGATAAGAGAAGCCTTTCCTACAAGATATTTAACTTTATTTCTTTGTAAATGACCAATCATGTGCCATTTGATATCTTTTGGCAATATTTCATATTTGTCACAAAGTTCCTGAACTTTATTTTCTCCGTAATCTTTAACACCTGTTGGCAATGCCTCTTCTATTGCAGTATAAGGTTTAGTTTTGCTGACAGCTATTAAAGTTACTTCATTTACGTCTCTTCCTACTTTTTCACAAGCCTTTTTAATGTTTTCTTCTACAAGTTTAATATTTTCCTGTATCATTAAAATCACTCCTTTATTTATTGAAATATAATTTGATTTTCTTTTACTTTGCTACTATCTAAGACGATATGGTCATACACACTTAAACCATATTTTTCGCCCGATTCAACAATGTAATATTCATCTGTTTCGCCTAATATGGTTACCTGAACAAAAACAGTGTATCCGTTGTTTATGTTGTAAACACCTTGTCTTGTCTGTTCAGCTCCAATAGTATATGTCTCAACAGAATCATCCTTGATGAGTACATCACCTTTTTCAAATTCATCCGTAGATACATAATAATTATCATCATCTGAATATGAAATAGTAGGATATGTTACATCACTATCAATTTTGCCATCTTTAACAACCTGTTTTCTAAATCCAATGTCTGTATCGTCATTAGATTTTGTGGCATAATCCTTTGGAATTATGTATAAATTCTTAGAAGCAATTGATATTTTTGGAATTTTTAATCCTGTTGTTATATTATCAATAATCTGAATATTTACAAATCTGTCTGTTGCATATCTTACAACATACTTTGCTAATGTAATTACTCCGTAATTATTACCATCTGCACCCTTTACAATTTTAATATTGGCTGTAGTGGTTATATTATCTTTATTAAATTTAATTTTTACACCTACTGTATCTTTATATTTTTTTACTTCATTTTTGGTAAATGGAACTACGATACTCCATTCATCATCAGTAATAGATTTATAGATAGGCTCATTTGCTTCAACATAATCGCCTGAATTAACAAGCTGTGAAGAATAGTTTTTAGCTCTAAAGTCATCCATTGTAAGTTCTTTAGCCTTTTTATTTTCATATCCATCAAATCTATAAAGTACAATTCCTGTATTACGTGCCTTATTTATCGAAAATTGAGAATCTGAATTATTTTTAATCAATGAATCTAATGCATTCATGTTAATCAGGTCAGCAACTGTTCCCTGAACATTATTTTTAAAATTATATACTTCATTAAAATCCATATCATCATAGTTATTTGTAAAAGTATATATTTTATCTTTTAATTTTGTAATATCATCGTCTGTAAGGGTAGTATCTTTTTCAGACATTTCAGATAACAGTTTATTAATTGTTCCGTCTGCATCCATACTATATAAAGTTGTATTTAAAGATATTCGTGCACCTTCACGAACATAATAATCAACATATCCGGAAGAATCAGCATTAACAACACTTTCTTTACGTAGTGCAATCCCTTTATAGGATTTATATGTTTCATCGGATGAAGTTCCCTCGACTACTTCATAATAATTAATTCTGTCTGTTGTAATGTATTTAAATAAGCTGATTGCTATATATATAAATATAATGCCAAAAATTATAATACCCGGATTAATACGTGTGTAAGATTTATATCTTATTACTCGTTTTTGCTTTTTTGCCATCTTATTCACCTTAATTATGTATTAGATAATTTAAAATTATCTATTAAACAAATGTTAAATCTGCCTAATTCAAATTATCAGGCACTATCTTATATTATCTATCATTTTTCAATTCTAGTCAATGAAATAATTACCATTTATATTATTTCATTTTTTGTAAAAAATATCATATATAAAGCACAGGAGGTGATTATATGAATTCAAAAGGATTTGATTATACAGTGCTGACATTAGTTATAATTGGAGCAATAAACTGGGGACTTATAGGTTTCTTTAAATTTGATTTAGTTGCATTTTTATTTGGCGATATGAGTTGGCTTTCAAGAATTATTTATGCAATAATCGGATTATGTGGTTTGTACTTAATCAGTCTATATGGAAGAGTTTATTCTCTTGGTGAAAACCATTAAAAACTTTATCTGAATTGTATTCTTTTATGGCATTTACAATTTAGTAATTCTTAATTTAGAAATAAAATAATTAATAAAAAATACCGGAAATAGTCAACTAATCTAATTAGTATAACTATATTCCGGTATTTTTTTATGCATTATAAGCTTCACGCCATTCTAAATCTCCGTGTTCAAGTGATTTTATAAGTAATTCGGCAGTAGCTACATTTGAAGCTAGAGGAATATTGTGCATATCACATAAACGTATTGCTTTATGAATATCCGGTTCATGAGATTTAGGATTTAATGGATCTCTTAAAAATATAACTAAGTCCATCTGATTCTGCTCAATCATGGCACACATCTGTTGTTCACCACCTAAATGTCCAGCTAAAAATTTATGAACATTTAAATTAGCTGCTTCCTCTATTAATCTGCCTGTAGTACCTGTCGCATAAAGTTCATGCTTTGATAGAATACCCCTGTACGCAATGCAGAAATTCTGCATTAAATGTTTTTTTGAATCGTGTGCTATAAAACCAATATTCATATATTTACTCCTCCTAGTATAAATCTTTTTTCCGCTGTAATCCTACATTTATTACAATCCCAATACCAATATACATACTGATTAGGGATGACAATCCATAACTAACGAATGGTAACGTTAAGCCGGTATTAGGCAACATACATGTCGCTACTGACAAATTAACAAGCGATTGGAATCCAATCAACGAGCCAAGTCCAAAGCAAAACAGTTTTCCACTTAAATCTTTCGCCCTGGCTCCCGTTAGAAAACATTCAACAACTATAAGTAGCAACAAGATAACAACTGCCGCACTTCCTGCAAATCCCAGTTCTTCACCTATAATTGCAAATATAAAATCAGTATGACTTTCTGATAATAAGTTACCGTTCTTTACACTGGTTACTGTATTGTTATTTAGGCCTTTTCCTGTAAGACCGCCGGAACCAATTGCAAGTAATGAGTTCTCCTGCTGTCGTCTTGTATCTATAATGTCAGGGTCAGTTGAATCTTTGCTATAAAAACCAACAATTCTTTTTAACTGATATCCTTGTAAAATACCGCTATTAGGATCGTTTATCCCCACGTAAACAAATACACTTGCTAAAGGTATAGCAATAATTAACACAGTTGTTACAATCTTGTAACTAATCCCAGATAAAAACATTATAACACAAAATGTAATAAAAATAACTATTGTTGTTGATAAATCCGGCTGAACTACTATGAGAGCTATTGGTAATCCTGCTAATGCACATGTAGAAGCTATTGTTCTAAAGGTATTTATTGTATTTCTATGCTTATAAAGATAAGCAGCTAAAAATAATATTAAAATTATCTTTGATAATTCCGAAGGCTGAAACTGCATAAACTTTAAATCAATCCAACGTCCTGCACCTTTATTTACATCTCCATTTAATTTAACATAAACAAGCAATACCAAGTTAAATATGTATGCAAGCCAGTAAAATTTAAAAACAAATTTATAACTTACTAAACTTAAAATTATTAAAATAATAATTCCCATTACAAATCCTAAAATCTGTTTTTTCTGTTCTGTTCCACCGCTAGTAGCACTACCTATCGCAAGTATTCCAATAACAGTTAGACATACTACATAAAGTAGTAATCTAAAATTTATATTGCTAAATTTATATTCTTTTAATTTCGACAGCGTTTTTTTCTTTCTTCTTGCCATTGATATTTTGCCTCCTAATGCCCATTTTCTTTGAGCATAACTAAGTAAATATATTAAACCTTAACTTCTTTTATAGGTATGTTTGCAAAAAGATAAGGCTTTTTATCTTTTTCTATTTGTATTTTACAGTTTTCTTTATCAATTTCAACATATTTTGAAATAACATTTAAAATATCATTTTTAATAAGTTCCATTGTTTCAGGTGAACATCCCGCCCTGTCAGAAACTAAAAGAATTTTCAGTCTGTCATGAGCAATTTTTCCTGAACGTTTTCTTTTCCTGAATCTAAAATAATTTAGTCTAAACATTTTGAAAACCTCCTGTTAAATACTTTTTAAAGAAATTAAATTTTCTATTCTTATGATTCAACATTGGTACTTCTTCACCATCTATTCTTTTAGCAATATTCATAAAAATTTTAGATGAATATGAATTTGCCCCTGCAAGAGGTTCTCCTCTGTTAGTCGATATAACAATATCTGTATCATCATGAATCATGCCAATTAAATCAAGACTAAGTATCTCTGTGACATCATCAGTTGACATCATATCGCCTTTTTTCACTAAATCATTTCGTATTTTATTTACAATTAAATTGATAGGATATAGTCCTGCTTTATCTAAGAGACAGGACACTCTGTCAGCATCCCTAATTGCTGATACTTCCGGAGTAGTCACAATAATGGCTCTTGTAGCACCTGCAATAGCATTTTTAAATCCCTGCTCAATTCCTGCTGGACAATCAATTAATACATAGTCAAACTTTTGTTTTAATTCATTTGTAAGATTAATCATCTGATATTGGTTAATGCAAGACTTATCCTTGCTCTGAGCGCTTGGAAGCAAATAAAGATTTCTAAATCTTTTATCCCTTATTATAGCCTGCTTCAAGCGACAGTTCCCTTCAATCACATCAACAATATTGTAAACAATGCTGTTTTCTAAGCCCATTACTACATCCAGATTTCTAAGCCCTATATCTGTGTCTATAGCTATAACTTTTTTCCCTAATAATGAAAGGGAAACGCTCAGGTTTGCAGTAACGGTAGTTTTGCCTACTCCCCCTTTTCCGGAAGTTATTACTATTACTTCTCCCATAAAATCCTCCTCAATATACTTATATTTATTTTAGTAATCATATGTTAAGTGTAATATTTTGTATATATTACTCTTTTGTATATTAAGAAGTCTTTTGTTATATATAGTAAAGCCATATTAGCTTTCTAACTAAATTAATCTCTAACGGCACTTGTTGAAGAAGAACTTTCAACATCTTTATTTACATCATCATCCGTTAATTCTCCAAGATAATATCTTACAACGTCCTTTGCTACTTCAGCAGAATCATGTGAAGAGTTACCAAACGGAATAACTGCTGAAATTGCCACTTTAGGTTTGTTATATGGAGCATATGCTACAAACAATGAATGTGCGTTTCTTTTTGAATTTTCTTCAGCAGTACCTGTTTTACCGGCAAACGCTATGTCTGTATCCTTGAAAGATTTTTCTATAGTTCCTTCTGTAATAACCATTCGCATTCCGGTATGAATAATATCCCATGTTTCACTTGATGCGTTTACAGTATTTGATAATTTTGCTTTATTTTTCTTAATTGCATTTCCTGATGAATCAGTTATTTTATCAACTAAAGTTAGTTCGTAATTTTTACCACCGTTAGCTAATGTGGATATATATCTTGCAAGTTGTACAGGCGCATATGAATGACTACCCTGGCCAATGGCTGAATGGACAGCTGATTCTGTTGAAAATTTAGGGTCGCTTTCTGTTATTTCTACACCTGATTTCATGTCTAAACCTAATTCTTTCGCATATACTTCAAGTTTTTTAAGTCCTGTAGCACTATCATATTTACCTGATGAAGTTGTTCCCAATTCATAACCTACTTCATAGAAAAATCCATTACATGATTGAGCAATAGCCTGCATTACATTCAAGCTACCATGTGCTGAAGGATATATCCAACATTTTGGATGTGGCGATATTTTATCAAACTCACCTTTATCAACGATAGTTCTATATCTTGTTATTGTATTATTTTCCAATGCTGTCATTGCAGTTACCATCTTAAATGTTGAACCCGGAGCTGATAACCCCTGAGTAGCTCTGTTATAAAGCGGTGAAGATAAATCATCTACAAGTTTAGCCCAATAATCAGCGTCTACTGAACCGGAAAGCATATTATTATCATAACTTGGATAAGTTACCATAGCTAACACTTTACCGTTATTTGGATTAGTAACAACAACAGAGCCTGAACATGGATCCAAAGCAATCTGTGCCGGTGTAATATTTAATTTTTTAATCTGACTAATAATAAAATTATAAGATTCCGTTGATGTGTATGTTGATAATTTGTTATACCAATCACGGTCTTTTTCTAATACGCCCTGATCGTATAATAACATACATATTTCACAACCGTTTATTGTTCCATCATTAATTTTATATTTGAATATTAATTTACTAAATGATGCATTATTATCTATGAAATCTAAAATATAATTTACTATTACTTTATATGTTTCATCTGAAGTAATATATTGATTATCAATTTGTAATGCTGATATATTAATCCAGCTTTTGGATATAGCATATTTGATAAATTCATTAATACTGATATCTCCAGCTATATATTTTTTATAAGTTGCATCAGAACTATCTAAAGATGAAGAAATTAATACATTATCAGATTTTAATTCATCAAAAATATAATCATAATACTCTTTATATTCGTCTGATGAATCATTATATACTTCACCCTTATCAGATTCTAATTGTTTCTTCAATCGACTCTTTACAACCTTTAGGGCATCAGAATATTTAGTATAAACTTTTGCTTCATTATTTGTTCGTTTCTTTTTTAAATCTTTTATGCTTAAAACATTATTATTTATTAACTGAAAATATACAGTTTTTGCTGCAATAGGATGTACATCGGAATCTTCCTGTTCTTTATCTGAAACATCCCTGTTAACAATCTGAGAAATTAAGACAGAAGCAATTTTTTTCTCAAGCATTTTATATGTGGCAATCTGTAATTTCTTATCAATTGTTAATGTTACATCTTTTCCAACAGAAGAATCAGTTGATGAAACTGTACTTAACACTTTACCTGTAGAATCTACGAATATTTTCTTTTCTCCACGTACACCCTGCAATGTATCTTCCATAGCGGCTTCAATACCTGATTTACCAACATAGTCGCTAGAAATATAATCACCACCATTGTCATTGTATTCCTGTAATTCGCTTTCGGAAATTTTACCGGTATATCCTATCAGTGGAGCAAAATATTCACTATCAACATATCTTCTGATTGTTGTTTCAGCAACTGATACACCTGTAAGAATTGCTTCATTTTCATAAATCGCTGTCATTGTTTCTTTTGAAATATTTGTTGCAATAGTTGTTGCAACATACTTCTGGTATGAATTTTGGAATATGTTATATCTTATTGCAATAATTTTTAAAGTCATTTCCATATCGTAATCACCCTCTAAATCAAAGAAGGAATTTACACAATAGTCCATGACTTCTGCAGCTGAGGCATTTGAATAGTCAACATTATCTTTTTTCATCTTTTTACCAAATAAATTAGTCATAAATAAGGTTCTTGATGCATCTGATGTAAAATTAAACTCATAATTGCCATCGCTGTTAATTACAATTGGGAAATCATAAGATACTTTATCACCATATTTTTCAATTATTGTTATTGCATTATATACAATTTCATTTAATATTCCGTTTTTTTCATCGGAGCTGTCAATTTTATCTTCAAATGTAACGGCATAGCTTAATTCATTATAAGCTAATAATTCACCATTTGTATCATAAATATTACCTCTTGTACCTGGCGTGTAAACCGTCTTTTCAGCCTGCTGTACATAAGTATTCATATAGTAACTCTCGTTAATTATCTGTAAATCAAATAATCTAAAAAGAACAACTCCAAAAAGAACTGTTAATACCGCACCGACAATAAATATTCTTGATTTTATTATGTTATAAATCGTGTAGAAAAAATCACTTATCAAAACTTAATGCACTCCTTTGTTCTTTAGAAATTACCTTTTCATTTAATAAATAAAACAATTTATATACAATTAAAGCACAAAATGTTGTAATTATCATTTCAGGTAAAATTATCTTTTCAAAATAATATGGATAGTCTAACTTATTTCTTAAAAGCAATCTGAATCCATAGTAAACTGTGTTAAACATAAAATCATTTATAAAAACTAAAAGCAATGGCATAATAATGATTTCACTATAAAACCATCTTCTAAAGATTCCACTAAATAATCCGCAATACATGTAAATTAAAGCGTTAAATCCTATTACGTCACCATAGAAAACATCAACAAGTAAACCACATGCAAATCCAATGGCTATTCCTTTGTTGCTTCCACACATAAGTCCAAAAAAACATACAACTATCAGAAGAAGATTAGGTGTAGAAACTTCCTGAGGCAATGCAAGAGAAAATGCGTTTTGTAGCAAAAAGGCAACGAGAATCACTGCCGCAAATATTATGAAATTTCTTATTTTCTCTTTCATGCTTTTTCTCCTTTACATATCATCCTTTAACTGAGTAATTACCAATACTTCGTCTATATGTTTAAAATCTACAACAGGAATTATTTGTCCTGACTGTGTCAATTCACTCGAATCTAATTTAATATTTGTTACATAACCGACTAATATTCCCGGAACAAATTTGTCTGATATTTTTGATGTGACTACCATATCGCCTTCTGTAACCTTAGCATCTTTTAGTACTTCTGTTACATTCATAACACCATCATCCATAAGCTTTAAATCTCCACTTACAATTCCGGTATCACTTGTGTTGGCAAACGAAACACTTACACTACTTTCATCATCAATTATAGCTCTAACTTTTGCATAATCTTTACCGACGTCAGTAACAATTCCAACAAGTCCACCACCGCTTATTACATTCATATCTTTTTTTATTCCGTCTTTTGAACCTTTATTAATTGTAAAGATATCAAACCAGTTTCCTGAGTCTTTTCCAATTACATTGGCTGCAATTTTTTCGTAACTTGAATAGTCCTGATCTAACTGATATAAATCACGAAGTCTTTCAAGTTCATATTTATTTTGAGCTAACAAACTGTTTTCTTCTGTTAATTCGTTAACCTGACTTTCTAATTCTTTATTTTTCTTTGTAAGTTTTTTTACTGAATTAAAGTAATCTGCTTTATTAGTAAACCATTTACCAATGCCATTCATTCCATCCTGAAGAGGAACAACAATTGCACCGGAAACTATTTTTGCAGGTTTAGAATAATTTGAAAATATAGATGACAAAATTATGCTAAACACGCAAAATACAGTTAGAACAAATATTAAAACTTTTGTATTTATATTTATAAACTTAGAAGGTCTTTTCATTTCTTTTTACCTACCTCTTAGTATTTATTTTCGCTTGGTGTATATAACAACTTTCTGTATTTTGAATCAGATATAATTTTTGAAATTCCTCTTACAACTGATTCACCGGGGTTTCTAACAACATTTACCTTTAAATCTGTTTCCATTTCTATTAGTTTACTTAAATTTGTAATCTGCGCTGAACCACCTGTAAGATATATTCCGGTGTCAATTATATCAGAAGATAATTCAGGTGGTGTACGTTCAAGTAACTGTTTTATTGAATCAATAATAGACGATAATACTTCTTTTATTGCTTCATATATTAAATCAGATGTAACCGTTCTTTCACAAGGAAGTCCTGTAATAATGTTTCTCCCAAATACATTACACATTTCATAATTATCATCTGATTCTTCATCATAAATTGCATTTGCAAGATTGATTTTTATTTGCTCTGCTGTTTTCATGCCAATCATAATATTATATTTTCTTTTTACAATATTACAAATTATTTCGTCAAGTTTGTTTCCGCCAATTTTTACAATTCTGCTAATTACAATTCCACCAAGTGATGTAACTGTAATTTCAGTTGTATCGGCACCGATGTTTACAATCATGTTCCCTTTAGCACTGTCAATATCAATACCAAGACCAACTGCATCTGCAATAGGTTTTTCTACTATCTTTATTTCTTTTGCTTTAATACTTGAGTCGTTAATAACATCATAAAAAGCTCTTTTTTCAACTTCAGTTATATCAGAAGGAACTGCAATACAGAATCGTCCACCTCTTACAATTTTAGGATAATTTAATTTAATAAACATCTTTTCTATAAGACTTTTCATGTTTTTAATATCTGCAATTACTCCATCCTTGATAGGAAAACTTACAACAATATTATCAGGAGCTTTCTCATACATTTCAAAAGCTCCATTTCCAATTGCAAAAACGTCCTTTTTATTTCGAATTGCTATTATATTTTTTTCATTTATTATAGTTTTAGTTTGTCCATTGAAAATCTTTAAATTACTTGTTCCAATGTCAATTCCATAAACATTCTGACTCATTTTATTGTCCTTCCAATTAATTTGATTTATATAATTCCTAATGCATTTAAGCTGGTAAACGATTTGTCTCCTATAATAATATGATCGAGAACAGTTATACCAATTAACTGTCCGGCTTCACATATTTTTTTCGTAGAAATAATATCATCTTTACTAGGTTCGCTGTTCCCGCTTGGATGATTATGTACAATTACGATATTAACCGCATTAAATCTTAATGCCTGAACAAATATTTCCCTTATTGAAAATAGAGACTGGTTTATTGTTCCTGATGTTATCATCATATCTTTTATCATTTGACATTTTGTGTCTAAATATGCAACGACTAATTCTTCTTTTTCTTTATGGCGCATGCTTTCCATATAGTATCTTGCAATTGTGTCAGGTCTTGAAAAATCAAGCTTATGAATTGCTTTCGTACATGCTATTCTTTTAGAAAGTTCTCCTATACACATAATCTGAATTGCTTTTACAGTTCCAATTCCCTTAAAGCTTGTCAATTCTTCAAATGTATAATGCATAATTGATAAAATATCTGTCTTATTTTCTTTTGTTATTATTGTTCTTGCCAGTTCCATAGAATTCAATTCTCTGTTTCCTGTTCTTAGAATAACAGCTAATAATTCTTCATCACTTAAAAAGGTCGGTCCTTTTTCAATGCATTTTTCATAAGGTCTTTCATTAACAGGCATATCTGCAATTTTGTTCATATAAATACCTCCATTCATCTCTCCAAGTACAAATTGAGGTATCAAACAATAACTTGCTAATTTTAGATTTTATCACAATAAATTTTTAGTGTACACAATTAAATAATATTTTAAGTAAATTTAACCAAATTTTAACATTTTAAGATGCAGTAGTTTAAATTATAAAATCACGATACTAAATGTGTGAATATTTACATTGTTTAAATTCTAAAATTTATAATAAATATTTTATATTGTGACGATATTTTCATCTACTAACTGCTGTAATGCCTTTAATATTCCAAATTTTGCATGCTGCCATGTAAGGCCACCCTGAAAATAGACAGCATATGGAGGCTTAATTGGAGCATCAGCACTAAGTTCAATAGATGAACCGGATACAAATGCACCTGCTGCCATAATTACCTGTGAATCATAGCCCGGCATATCCCATGGTTCAGGTGTAACATGGCTGTCAATCGGAGCAGCTGCCTGAATTCCTTTACAAAAAGCGATTACTCCTTCAGGAGAGCCAAATGTAACAGCCTGAATGATATCGTATCGTTCTTCTGTCGAATTAGGAATTACATTAAATCCTAATCTTTCAAATACATTTGCTGCAAAAATTGCACCCTTTAATGCAGAAGCAACAACTGTTGGTGCCATAAATAATCCCTGATAAAATGTATGAATTACATCAAGGCTTGCACCAACTTCTTTTCCAAGTCCCGGAGTTGTAAGTCTATATGCACAATTTTCAACACATTCTTTGGTTCCACATATATATCCTCCAATAGGAGCTAATCCACCACCAAGATTTTTAATCAAAGAACCTACAACCATGTCAGCACCTACGTTTGATGGCTCAACTATATCTACGAATTCACCATAGCAATTATCTACCATTACAATGATATCTTTATTTATTTCTTTTACAAAATTAATTACCTGACTTGTTTTTTCAACAGAAATAGTAGGTCTTGTCTCATATCCTTTTGATCTTTGGATTCCAACCATCTTAACATCAGAAGTTATTGCCTTTTTTATGCCATCAAAATCAAAATCACCATTAGGAAGTAAATCTACCTGTCCATATTTAATTCCATATTCTGCAAGAGATCCTTTTGATTCTCTAATTCCGATTACTTCTTCAAGTGTATCATAAGGCTTACCAGAAATATAAAGTATTTTGTCGCCCGGTCGTAAATTTGCTGATAATGCGATCCCTAATGCATGAGTTCCACATGTAATCTGTGGGCGGACAAGTGCATCTTCTGTACCAAATACATCAGCATATACTTTTTCTAAAGTATCTCTGCCTATGTCATTATATCCATAACCTGTAGATACGCCAAGATGCGCTTCGGAAACCTGATTCTTCTGAAATGCTTTCATAACTTTTAATTGATTATATTCAGCTACTTCATCTATTTTTGCAAATCTATCTTTTAATTCATTTTCAATATTTTTTGTAAAATTATATACATTTTCATCTATTCCCAGATTTTTATACATTTCCTTAATCATTTTTAATTATATCCTTTTCCCTTAGTGTATTAATCATATATTTCAAAGTATCATCGATACTATCATAATCAAAATAGTTGACCATGGTCACATCTTTTTCCCTTCTAAACCATGTAAGCTGTCGTTTTGCAAAATGTCTGGTTTCTCTTTTTATTATTTCTTTAGTTTCATCTAAAGAATATTTACCATTAATATAATCAACAACTTCCTTGTATCCTATACCGTTCATGGAAACCAAATCTTTTGTATATCCCATATTCAAAAGGTTTTTGACCTCATTTACAAGGCCTTTATCAAACATAATATCAACTCTTTTATTTATTCTTTCATATAAAAGTTCTCTTTTATCATTTAACACAAAATAAACAAAATTATAAGGAGAAATATTTTGAGATTGTTCTTCATTATGAGTTGAAATTTTTTCACCTGTATTTTTATAAAATTCTAATGCTCTTATTACACGCTTTAAATTGTTCTTATGTATATTTAATGCAGATTCTTCATCTACTTCTTTTAACATATTATGTAAATAATCATTTCCTTTTTCTTTTGCTATATTTTCAAGTTCTTTTCTATAAGCACTGTCTATTTCTTCATCATTAAACTGAATATCATATAATACAGACTGAATATAAAATCCGGTACCGCCTACGATAATTGGAATTTTTCCTGCTTCATATATTTTGTCCATGTATTCTAACGTTTTTTCTTTAAATACATGAACGTTAAATTCTTCATCCGGTTCAAATTCATCAACAAGATAATGCTTTATTCCCTGCATTTCTTCTTTTGTTATTTTGGCAGAACCAATATCCATATGTTTATAAACCTGAATGGAATCAGCACTGATTATCTCTCCGTCAATTGCTTTTGCAATTTTTATGGATAATTCTGTTTTACCTACTGCTGTAGGTCCTGTTATAACAACTAACGGTTTCATATATACTCCTAAATTATTCGTTTAAACTTCTTTTCAAGTTCGTATTTTGATAATGAAATGATTGTTGGTCTTCCATGAGGACAGTTGAATGGATTTTCAAGTTTTAACAATTGGTCAATTAAAGAATCCATTTCTGCATAACTTAATTTGTTATTTCCCTTAACTGCTGCTTTACATGACATTGACGCAATTTTTTCTGTTAATAGTTCAGAATTTAATTTTGTTGTCTGTTCTGACAAATTATCAATAAGGTTCATCAATACCTCTCTTGCATCTAATGTATATAAATCAGCCGGGATACCTCTTACTGCAAAATCCTGACCACCAAATTCCTCTATTTCATAACCTATTTCTCTGAAATTATCTATAAATTTTTCTAAAAGTTGTGCTTCAAGCATGCTTAGATTTAAAATTATAGGAGGATTAACCATTTGAGTGTTAATTTCTTTATTTTTTAAACCAGCCATAATTTTTTCAAACATAACTTTTTCATGAGCCGCATGTTGGTCAATGATGTACATTTTATCTTCGTACTCAACAATCCAGTATGTATCAAATACCTGCCCTATTATTTTATGTTTTTTTCTTGCTGTATCTGTCAAAAAGTTATCTTCAAAAAGATTCATTGTCATATCTTTTGAAGTTTTTGGAACATCAAATCTGGTTTTAACATTTACGGCTTTTTCTTCTGGAATTAATGCGTTTTCCATATTAGATGTATTATCTAAAGATATATCTTCCTTAGTTATTTGATTTGACTCTTTGTTCCTAATAGTTACTGATATTTCTTTGTTATTATGATTATTTTTTAGGAAATCTTTATTCTCAACTATAACATTAGTATTATTTTCAATATTATAGTTTACATCATTTATATTATCGCTATTATTAGTAATATCTGATTTAAAATTACTATCTGATTGTTTTATATCGGATTGTTTGTTGTAATTTACTTCCTCTGAAATAAAATTATCTGATTTATTCACATCAGATTCAATGTCATGTTTTCTTTCAATCTCATCTGTTCTTTTTGTTTCAAATGGCTCAGGCACCTTTATTGCAACAGGAATATCCTCTTTTTCTTCTGTAAGTTTAACCTGTGGAATCTTCGGCTTCTCAATAATTGCTTCAGATAAAACTTCCACAATCCATGGATATAAATCTTTTCCATTTCTAAATCTAAGTTCCATTTTAGACGGATGAACGTTTACATCTAAAAGGTCTGAATTAATTTTCAAATGCAAGACTGTAAAAGGATATTTATGTTGCATCATAACAGGTGCAAACGCCTCTTCTATCGCTTTTGTTAAAATAGTACTTTTAATATATCTTCCATTTACAAAATAATTCTCAAATGTTCGGTTTCCTTTAGAAATTAATGGCTTTCCGATGAAACCTTTAAGATGTGCAAATTCACATTCTTCATTTATTTCTATTAAATTATTAGTTATTTCTCTACCATATATATTATAAATTACATCTTTCAAATTACCGTTTCCCGGAGTATGTAACTTAGGTTGTCCATTATTTATGAAATTAATGGCTATTTCAGGATGCGAAAGTGCTATCCTTTCAACAATTTCTGAAATATATCCGGCTTCAGTCTGAGGAGTTTTTAAAAATTTTCTTCTTGCAGGAGTATTGAAAAAAATATTTCTTACAAGAAATGTTGTTCCATCAGGAGCACCTATTTCTTCGAGTCCTTTTTCCTTTCCTCCTTCTATAGTATATTTACATCCAACAAATGAATCTTGTGTTTTTGTAATTAACTCTACCTGACATACAGCTGCGATACTTGAAAGGGCTTCACCTCTAAAACCAAGAGAAGAAACGACCATTAAATCTTCGACAGATTTAATTTTACTTGTAGCATGTCTCAAAAATGCAGTTTTAATATCATCTCTATCAATACCACATCCGTTGTCTGTAATTCTTATAAGTTTAGTGCCACCATCTTTAATTTCAACACTAATTTTATCAGCACCCGCATCAATTGAATTTTCCATAAGCTCTTTTACAATCGATGCCGGCCTGTCAATTACTTCTCCGGCAGCTATTTGATTAATTGTATTTTGATCTAATAATTTAATATTGCTCATTTACCATCTATTCCTTAATTTGTTCTGTATTTTATACAAATGATTTAAAGCATCTATTGGTGTCATAGTTCCTAAATCAAGTTCTTCAATTTCAGTGATAATATCATCTTCTTTTACTGTATCAAACAAAGACATCTGATGTAGTTCAACATTATCATTTACTCCTTTTATGGAATTTCCGGGAGTCATATTTGCGGCAATTTCCTTTGCTTTAGCTGTTATATCTGCATTTGATAATTCAGCAACAAGTTCTTTTGCTCTATTTATAACACTATCAGGAACACCGGCTAATTTGGCAACCTGTATACCATAACTTTTATCTGCTCCGCCCTTAACAATTTTACGTAAAAATACAATATTATCGCCCTGCTCTTTTACGCTGATGCAATAGTTATTTACACCTTTCATAGTTCCTTCAAGTTCAGTTAATTCATGATAATGAGTTGCGAATAATGTTTTTGCACCAAGTAATTTTATATCACATATATGTTCAACTACCGCCCATGCAATACTTAATCCATCAAAAGTACTTGTTCCTCGGCCTATTTCATCAAGAATCAACAAGCTTTTTGGTGTTGCATTTCTAAGGATATTAGCAACTTCTGTCATTTCAACCATAAAAGTACTTTGACCGCTTGCTAAATCGTCAGATGCCCCTACTCTTGTAAATATTTTGTCGCACACGCCTATATTTGCACTCGTTGCCGGAACAAATGAGCCAATCTGAGCCATAAGAGTAATAAGTGCTGTCTGTCTCATATATGTTGATTTGCCGGCCATGTTTGGGCCTGTAATAATTGATACACGATTATTATTCATGTCTAAATATGTATCATTAGTTACAAACATACTGTCAGGCATCATTTTTTCAACGACAGGATGTCGGCCGTTTTTAATATCTATAATACCTTTTTCATTTATGTTAGGTTTAACATAATTATTATGTTCAGCAACATATGCTAATGAAGCAAATACATCAATTTTTGCTAATGCTTTTGCAGTAGTCTGTATTCTAACAACCTGCGATGATATCTCATCTCTTATTTCACTAAATATATTATATTCTAATGAAAATAATTTATCTTCTGCACCTAATATTACATCTTCTAATTGTTTTAATTCATCAGTTGTGTATCGTTCTGAATTGGTCAATGTTTGTTTTCTCACATAATAATCCGGGACTAAATCCTTATATGAATTTGTAACATCAAGATAATATCCAAATACTTTATTGTATTTTATTTTAAGTCCTTTAATACCTGTCTTTTCTTTTTCTTTAGTCTCAAGTTCTGCAAGCCATGTTTTTCCTTCTGTTTTAGCTTTTCGTAATCTGTCAACCTCTTCATTATATCCTTCTTTAATAATTCCCCCCTCTTTGATATTAATTGGTGGATCTTCGTTTATTGAATTATCTATCAATGAAGTAATATCATCTAAAACATCTAATTCTTCTGTAATTTCTTTAAAAAGAGGACTCTTAAAATCCTGTATTACCGTTTTTATATGTGGCAACATTTTTAAAGAATTAAGCAAAGCTATTAAATCTCTTGGATTAGCTGATTTATATGCTACTTTACTTATAAGTCTTTCTAAATCGTATATTGGAGAAAGATATTCTCTTAATTCATCCCTTGTAATTAAAGATTTATTTAATTCCTCGATTGCTTTTTGTCTTTTTATAATAGATTCTTTATCAATTAACGGCTGTTCTATATAGCTTCTTAGCATTCTTGCACCCATAGCCGTTTTTGTCTTATCGAGCACCCATAAAAGAGATCCTCGTTTTTGTTTTTCACGTAATGTTTCACATAACTCCAAATTTCTTCTGGTAGAAGTATCTAATATCATAAATTTATTCGTTGAATAAGGAATTATCTGAGTTAAATGAGATAGTGAGTTTTTTTGCGTTTCTGTTAAATACTGCATTAGAGCACCGGCAGCATTTGTTCCAACATCATAATTATCAATTCCTAATGCTGATAAATCATAAACCTTGAAATGATCAGTTAATGCTTTTTTACACATATCATCATCAAAATACCATGATTCTAACTGGAATAATGTGATATTTAATCTGTTTTTTAAATCGTCAATATCAATTCCTGTAAGTAAAAATGCATCATTGCATATTATTTCACTTGGCATGAATTTATAGATTTCATCAAGTAATGCCCTGTTGTTTTCAACTTCAGTGACAAAAAAATCTCCTGTTGTAATATCTACAATAGCTATTCCAAAACAATTTTCCACACATACAATAGACATTAAATAATTATTTTTAGTTTCATCTAATGCAGATGTGTTTAGATTTGTTCCGGGAGTAACAATTCGGACAACTTCTCTTTTTACAATTCCTTTTGCTGTTGCAGGATCCTCGACCTGCTCAACAATCGCAACCTTATATCCTTTTGTTACAAGTTTGTTTAAATAAGAATCTACAGCGTGATAAGGGACACCACACATTGGCGCCCTTTCTTCTAAGCCGCAGTTTTTTCCTGTTAAAGTGATTTCAAGTTCTTTTGATGCTGTAATAGCATCTTCAAAAAACATTTCATAAAAGTCACCTAAACGGTAAAAAATAATGCAATCCTTATATTGTTTTTTAGTTTCTAAGTATTGTTGCATCATTGGTGTAATACTCATATTATGCCTCTATTTCTCCAAAATAATAAAATCCTTTGGCTTTTAGTAATTTAACTTTTAATTCCTGACCAATTAAATCCTTAGTTCCCTTAAAATGAACTACCGTGTTGTTGCTTAATCGTCCTGTAATTAATTCAGGGTCATGGCTGTTTACTTCTTCTGCCATAACTAATTGTGTTGTTCCTTCATATTTGGCAGTTTTCTTTGATGATATTTCATTTACAACTTTTAAAAGTCTGTCAAATCTATCTTTAACTACATCCTGTGGAACCTGATTTTCCATTTCTGCAGCAGGTGTTCCCGAACGCTTTGAATAAATAAATGTAAATGCACTGTCATATTGAACTTTCTTAACAACATCTAGTGTTTCATTAAAATCTTCTTCTGTCTCACCGGGAAAACCAACAATGATATCTGTTGAAATTCCAATATCAGGAATTGCTTTTCTTAATTTATCTACGATTTCAAGATAATGCTGTTTGTCATAATGCCTGTTCATTATTTTTAATAAACGGTCGCTTCCTGACTGTAATGGCAAATGCATCTGCTTGCAAATTTTTTTAGAATGAGCCATTACATCAATTAATTCATCAGACAAATCCTTTGGATGACTCGTCATAAATCTAACTCTCTTTAGACCGTCTATTTTTTCAATTTCCTGTAAAAGCTGTGCAAATGTCATTGGATTTTCTAATGTCTTACCATATGAATTAACATTTTGACCTAACAACATTATTTCAACTACACCTTCACTAACTAATTTCTTGATTTCATTAATTATATCTTCAGGTTTTCTGCTTCTTTCCCTTCCTCTAACATATGGTACAATACAGTAACTACAAAAATTGTTGCATCCATACATTATATTAACTCCTGATTTAAAACTGTATTTTCTTTCACTAGGTAAATCTTCTACTATTTCTGTTGTGCCCTGCCATATATCGATTACAGATTTTTGACCTGAAAGTCTTTCATATAATAATTCTGCTAACTTAAAAATGTTATGTGTACCAAAGATTAAGTCAACAAATTTATAACTCTTTTTGATTTTTTCAACAACATGTTCTTCCTGCATCATGCATCCGCATAAACCTATAATCATATTGCCGTTTTCTTTTTTTAATTTTGATAAATATCCTAATCTTCCGTATATTTTTAAATTAGCATTTTCACGTACAGTACATGTATTATAAAGTACTAAATCAGCATGTTCATCTTCTGTTTCTTCATATCCGATTTCATTAAGAATACCTATAAGTTTCTCTGAATCTTTGAAATTCATCTGACATCCAAATGTTGCTACACATGCCTTTAATTTTCTTCCTAATTCTTTTTCTCTATTAGAAATTATTTCTTTACATTTAGCTATGTAATAAGCCTGCTTTTCTGTTTCATTTACAAAATTCACTTTATTTCTCCTAAACTATCTCATTTGTTATTATGGTATCTAAATTGATATCATTTTCATGCTGCTTAAGTTCATCCACAATTTGGAAATTAAACCCTACACCGATTTTATATGTATCTATATTTTTTAAATATCTGTCATAAAAGCCTGCGCCATATCCAATTCGCTTTCCTTCTTTAGTAAATGCAAGTCCCGGAACTATAACAATATCCGGTTTAGGTGCAATATTATCTGTGACAGGTTCAGGTATTTTCATATAGCCTTTTTTTAACTGATTAAAATCAGTAATTGTATAAAATGTCATGTCGTTTCCAATTACTTTTGGAAGTGCAAGAATTTTACCTTTATTTAAGCAGTCACTCATAAGCAATGTCATATCAACTTCATTATTTACACTACAATAGCAGTAAACAACTTTACTGCTATTATAAATTTTGCTATTTATTATTGTATTATTGATTTCCAAATTATAAAGTTCAAATTTTTGGTAATCAAGAGATAATCTTTTTTGCTTTATTTCTTTTCTAAGAATGTTTAAATCCATTTTAATGTCCTTTAGGTTTTAAATCCACAATTGTTCCATCAGGATTTTTAATTTTTACATTTTTTAATTCACCTTTTAAATTACCAATAACAGCCATTCTATATTCTGTACGCAACTGTTCCTGTTCTTTCTTTTCACTGTCAGTTAATCCTTCTGCTTTAGATTTTCTTGCCAATTCATTTATTCTCTTTATTTTCTTCTGGTCCATTTTTTCTTTTCCTTTTATTTTATTTTAGAAATATATATGTAGTATCACTATTTGCCGCGATTGCACCAATAAAATACCCTTTTTCTTCAAGCAATACTTCTGTCGAAGGGAATTTCTGAATTGCAACATATTCATATTCTTTGCCAAATAAAGGCTTTTTCTCATTGACACTTGCAATGAGATTATTATTAATGAAAACTATCTTTTCTTTATTACTGTAAACTGCATCAACCTCGTTAGTCTCTAAATTAAGAAATTGGCTTTTAGAATCTTTGTCAATTTTAACATATGGTGTTCCGTTAATTAATATAGCATTTGCTCTTGTTGAACTTCCGGTTTTTGTTTTGTTAATACATGTATATTCTTCTTTGCTTTCAAGATTATAAAAGCAAATCGTTTCTTCATCCTTATTAAAATCGAATGTAGAATATAACAAATAATTATTCTGAACCTCAGCAAATACTAATGTAGTATCATAGTATGCCTGGGCTATTGACGGGATAACCATATGTGTCTGTTCAAGTAATAAATCCGATATAAATTGCTGAATGTTTATTACCATTAAAGTTTCAACAGCTGCTTCTTCTTTTTCGAGTAAATCATGCTTATTCTCATCAAATAAAGAGTATCCTGTTTTCATAATACATGAATTTTCGTTATATGGAATCATAAATTCAATTCCATTGTTAATTAAATTTTCATCGTTGATTTTATATTGCTTATTATCTACAAAATTAAATAAAATAGATGAAAAATCAAAAAATCCGGCATAATTATCTTTATAATTTCCTCTTGGAATTGCCCTTTGTATTATTAAATTAGATTCATTTAATATATATATTTTTATTTGTTTTTTATCAGGATATAGATTTAAATTATCCTTTAAAGTAATTATTTTTAAATATGTATCATCAATATAATTATATTTAATTATATTTAAATTGTAATTTCCATCATATTGATCATCGAATTCAGTAAAATAAATATAATCTGACTGAAACTGACAGTCTGTAATATTAAAAACCTGTAGTTTTTCGCTTCTTGGAAGAATTTCTTTTCTTATATTATCTTCTAAATGATACACGAAATAGTGTACTTTTTTAATATTGCTAAACTTACTATCTTCATATTCTTTTTCAAGAATTATATCATCTTTTAAATGAATTCCATTAAAATATTCTGATTGGGCTAAAAATCTAATGTTCATTATGACTCCTCACGCGTTTATATAACGAAATTTTTACAAACTAAATCATACTACAAAATTGAAAAAAGGTCTATATTTTCATTCTTAGATATGTATAACTCAAAATTGCAAACCTTTAATCTAAATATAATTGTTCAAATAATAATGCTATGGTCTGAATTCAGAAATAATCGATTCAAACACCTTTATACCATCAATAGCTGCACTTGTAATGCCTCCGGCATAACCTGCCCCTTCACCACAAGGATAAACACCTTTAAATACTGATTGAAAATCGTCTTCTCTTATAATTCTTACAGGTGATGACGTTCTGCTTTCAATCGCCGCAAATACAGTATCTTTATTATCAAATCCCTGTATTTTCTTGCCAAAATATGGCATTGCCTCTTCTATTGAATCGCAAATATATTTAGGTAATACATTTTTTATATTCGCAAAAGAATATTTTCCTTTTATGTCAGGAATAACATTTCCAAATTCATGACTGATTTTGTTATTTACAAAGTCACCATATAGTTGAACAGGAATTGCACCTTTTCCTTCATTAAATGCTTTTTCTTCTAATTCACGTTGTAAATACATTCCTGCTAATGGATGTTTACTTTCAAAATCATTTGGAGTAATAGTTGTAACTATCGCACTGTTTGCATTTTTACCATCTCGAGCGCTATAACTCATACCATTGACAGCTAAACGTTTATCTTCAGAAGAAGCATTAACCACGCATCCTCCAGGACACATACAAAAAGAATATACGCCTCTTTTGCTCTTTGTATTGTATGTTAATTTATATGGTGCAGCAGGCAAACCTTCACAATTATCAACTCCATATTGTGATTTATTTATCATATCCTGTAAATGCTCAACACGAACTCCTATTGCAAATGGTTTTTGTTCCATTGAAAATGATTTGTTATATAGCATTTCGAAAGTATCTCTTGCACTATGACCTATAGCCAAAATACATATTTGACTCTGAATTTTTTCTGAATTATTGATTTCTAAATTATAAAAACCACCTTCTTTTTCGATGTTAGTAAGCTTACTTTCAAACAATATTTTTCCACCAAGTGATTCTATTTCTTTTCTTAAGTTTTTTACAACAATTTGAAGAATATCTGTTCCTATGTGAGGTTTTGAATCATACATGATATTTTCGGGTGCACCACATTTTACAAATGTTTCCAGAACAAAATTCTGACGACCGTTTTTATCTTTAATTCCTGTGTTTAATTTTCCATCAGAAAAAGTTCCCGCGCCACCTTCTCCAAATTGAACATTTGACTCTGTATTTAATTTACCGGTTTTCCAAAATTCTTCAACATCTATAATTCTACTGTCAACATCCTTGCCTCTTTCAATTATTATAGGATTATAACCTGCTTTCGCTAAAAGATAGCCACAAAACATTCCGGCCGGACCAAATCCTACAACAACAGGTGGATTTTCTATTTTTTTATTACCCGTAACATTGTATATGTATTTTTCTTCTTTTTTTACAATTGAAACATCTTTAGGTAATTTTTTTAAATTGTATTTATTTAA
>NZ_FR878180.1:0-707 GCF_000434315.1 Eubacterium sp. CAG:156
GGAAATGTTTAAGGAAGGAAAAAGCTTTAATAAGGTAAAGAATGTTGTTGAGAGTGGTAGAAAGGTTATTTCTTATACAGAATATGACAATATATATCAGAGTAGTATACATAATGCAGACAAAGAAAAAGTAATGCTTGGAAAATATGATGGAGGTGATCCAACCAGTTATATAACAAAAGCAGGAGATGATTATACATATTTTAGTTTGGGGAATGAGTGGGATACTATTAAAACTAAATATGGATATACGGATGATGAAATGTTTAAATTGTTTAATGAGGCATTCCTAGATGATGGAATAAATGAAGGAAAAACATTTCAGTTTTCACATAATCCGATTAATGATACTGGTGCATTAGGAAAAGAGTATCAATACCTATTAAAAAATAATTACAAGTGGGATGCTGAAACTATGACAATGAAACCATAATATTAAAGGAGAATAACAATGAATGTAGATGAATTATATGATTTAGTGGAAGATTTTTTTGGATATAAAGCAAAGATGAGGTATATTAATTCTGCAACAAAGGAAGTTGCATGTGTATTATATGATTCTTTTTTGTTAAAATGTAATTTAGATGATCAGTATGGAAGATTTGGAGCGGGTTTGGAAGTAGGAAAAGAAGGTGTTATAACAGAATTTTTAGGAAAAAGTTGTTCGTTAAATAGCGATGTTGAGTCAATTAAAAAAAGTTTGCAAA
>NZ_FR878181.1:0-1713 GCF_000434315.1 Eubacterium sp. CAG:156
GAGAGTGTGAAAGTTTTTCTGTAAATTTAATATTTAAATATAATTAATAGGCCTTCTATGATAAAATTTATTATTATAGGAGGCCTTAATTATGGCAAGAGAAAGAAAAAAAGTACACAAGGTACAAATGACCGATGGCAAACGTGCCATCATCCACCAGCTATTGGATGAATATGACATCCAGACAGCTGAAGACATCCAGGATGCATTAAAAGATCTTCTTGGAGGCACAATCAAGGAAATGATGGAAGCTGAAATGGATGACCATTTGGGTTATTCAAAATCACAACGTTCAGAATCCGATGATTATCGAAACGGTTACAAGTCGAAGCGTGTCAACAGTAGTTATGGCTCCATGGAAATCGATGTTCCACAGGACCGTCGTTCTACTTTTGAACCACAGATTGTAAAAAAACGTCAGAAAGACATTTCAGACATTGACCAGAAAATAATCTCAATGTACGCAAAGGGAATGACAACACGACAGATTTCCGACACAATTGAGGATATTTATGGATTTGAAACATCAGAAGGATTTATTTCTATGACAACAAGGCAGATTTCCGACACAATTGAAGACATTTATGGATTTGAAACATCAGAAGGATTTATTTCTGATGTGACTGATAAAATAATGCCACAAATCGAGGACTGGCAAAACCGACCGTTAGATGAAATTTATCCTGTTGTTTACATTGATGCCATTCATTATTCTGTAAGGGATGAGGGAATAATAAGAAAGCTTGCGGCCTATGTAATTCTTGGAATTACAGTGGATGGAAAAAAGGATGTATTAAGCATAAGTGTTGGAGATAAACTTGCTGCTTATGTAATTCTTGGAATTACAGTGGACGGAAAAAAGGATGTATTAAGCATAAGTGTTGGAGATAATGAAAGTTCTAAATACTGGTTGTCTGTATTGAATGAATTAAAAAACCGAGGTGTAAAGGACATTCTTGTTATATGTGCCGATGGTTTAAGTGGCATAAAGGAAGCCATATCGGCAGCTTTTCCAAACACAGAATATCAAAGATGCATAGTTCATCAGGTGAGAAACACTCTTAAATATGTACCTGACAAGGACAGAAAAGTTTTTGCAAAAGATCTTAAGACAATATATCAGGCAGTTAACGAAGAAAAAGCTCTTGAAGCTTTAGACAGGGTGACTGAAAAATGGACTCCGAAGTATCCAAACTCAATGAAAAGATGAAAGCCTTTGCGAAAGACCTTAAGACAATATATCAGGCAGTTAATGAAGAAAAGGCTCTCGAAGCATTAGACAGGGTAACTGAGAAATGGACTCCGAAGTATCCAAACTCAATGAAAAGATGGAAGGACAACTGGGATGTGATATCGCCTATTTTTAAATTTTCAGATACCGTCCGAAAAGTAATATATACAACCAATGCCATTGAAAGTTTAAATTCAACATACAGGAAACTTAATCGTCAGAGAAGTGTATTTCCAAGCGACAAGGCATTGTTGAAAGCTCTGTACCTTTCAACGTTTGAAGCAACGAAGAAATGGACAACGACCTTAAGAAACTGGGCTCAGGTGTATGGAGAACTGAGCATTATGTACGAAGGCCGTTTGCCTGAATAGCATAAAAAATACCCAATATCAAGGATAAATATACGCCCGTTATAAAATGGGCGTCCTTGACATGGGTATTTTTATATGCTAGTTATATAAACAAGAGCTGCAAGCTCATTT
>NZ_FR878182.1:0-104 GCF_000434315.1 Eubacterium sp. CAG:156
CAAATATTGTAGGTAATAATATCCATCCCAATGAATCACCTACACCTGCCAAAGGTCCCATTAATCCAACTTTAAGTGACTGAACGGCATCCATAGCTTCAAGT
>NZ_FR878182.1:227-456 GCF_000434315.1 Eubacterium sp. CAG:156
TGATAATCGTCATCATCAGGATATATTTTTCTTAATGCCTTTGCCTCTGCAAATGCTACTGCACCACCAAGCTGTGTTTCATAATTGAACAGATTTACATTAATCCATGATCTTAGTGCACAACGTCTTAAATCTTTTTTTGTTAACACCGGTGTTTTATCACTCATCTTCGTCAAATCCTCCTTCCACTATAGTTGTTTCTTTTGTTGAAACAATTTGTCTCTTATAA
>NZ_FR878182.1:507-712 GCF_000434315.1 Eubacterium sp. CAG:156
TAATAGCTACAGGTAATACGCTTAAATTCATATACGCAACTAATATAAAACCTATTGCCACAAAGCCTATGTACTTCTTTGTAGGCATATATGTAAGCAACATTCCAATACCAATAACAGGTAACATTCCACATGCTATTGATAATCCTCCTGTAAACCATTTTGGCATTGAATTAACTATAAAATCTGTTACGTTTTCACCAAA
>NZ_FR878183.1:0-16424 GCF_000434315.1 Eubacterium sp. CAG:156
ACAGTGCAGTATGCAAAAGATAAATACGAATTGACCGAAACAGCTCCCGTTGATAGAGAATATATTGAACAAATAAAAGGTTAAATTCCACTTATGTAAAAGTAAATTCCACTGTGAAATGCGAGAGTGGAATTTAAAATTTTAATTTTGGAAAATAGTAATCATTCCTAATTTGCATTGACATACTAACATGAAATATATATAATCCTTATTAAGAACAATTCCTAATAAGGAGAAATTATGAAAGTAAGAAGAAATACAATCCAAAAAGATTTAGTTTTAAGGGCTGTAAATGAAATGAAAAGACATGCAACTACAGAAGAAGTGTATGAATTCATTAAAAAAGAGCATCCGACAATTGGAAAAGGAACTGTTTATAGAAATTTAGGAATTTTAGTTGAAGAAGGTAAAATTAGAAAGGTTGAAGTTCCTGACGGACCGGATCGTTTTGATTTTACACTCAAGGATCATTATCATGTTAGATGTATTAAATGTGGTGATGTTTCTGATGTTGATATGGATGAGGTTAAAGATTTAACTGAGAAAATTAATAATGTTCATGGAATAAAGTTTCTGAGCCATGATATATTTTTTAAAGGAATTTGTTCGTTATGTTTAGAGAAAGAGGAGGATTGCGAGGAATAATTAAATACTATATAAATTAAGCTGTGAATTTTTTTATAGCAAAAGAAAACGATAAAAATAAAAAAGGTATTAGGAGAAAAATTATTATGAAAACTCAAATTGTTAATTCTAAAAAAGCAGTTATGATAGGATGTGGATTCGTAGGTTCAGCATCAGTATTTGCATTAATGCAGAGCGGATTATTTACAGAGATAGCTCTTATTGATGCAGATAAGGATAAAGCAGAGGGAGAGGCTATGGATATAAGTCATGGAATACCATTTGCCAGCCCGATGAGAATATATGCCGGTGATTATGACGATGTGGCAGATGCAGCTATTGTTATTATATCTGCAGGTGCAGGACAAAAGCCGGGAGAAACAAGAATTGACCTTGTAAATAAAAATGTTGCTATATTTAAGTCGATAATACCTGAAATAGCGAAAAGAAATTTTTCAGGAATATTGCTTATAGTGGCTAATCCTGTGGATATTTTAACTCAAGTGGCAATAAAGTTGTCAGGGCTTCCTGAAAACAGAGTAATTGGTTCAGGAACAGTCTTAGATAGCGCAAGATTAAGATATAAACTCGGCGAACATTTATCTGTAGACAGTCGAAGCGTTCATGCGTTTATCATAGGTGAACATGGTGATAGCGAGGTAGTAGCGTGGTCGTCAGCAAATGTTTCAGGAGTTCCTTTAAGTGAAATGTGCGAGATGAGAGGACACTATAAGCATAAGGAAAATACTGAAGAAATTGCAACAGAAGTAAAGAATAGTGCTTATGAAATAATAAATAAAAAACATGCTACATATTATGGAATAGCAATGTCTGTAAAACGAATATGTGAAGTTATTATGCGAGATGAAAAGTCAATTATACCGGTATCACACATGATTCATGGTCAATATGAAATTGAAGGAGTTTCATTAAGTATGCCGGCTATTGTAGGTGCAGATGGTATTGAATCAGATGTACCAATAAATCTAAATGGAGAAGAGGCATTAAAACTTAAGGAGTCAGCTGATTCTTTAAAGAAAATAATAGATACGCTCGAATTATAAAAGTATGGTATTATAAAATATACGATTTTAAATAAAGTATTAAAATTGGAGTGGAAAATATATGAAAAAAGTATCATATAAGTTGAAAATTATAATTACAATTATGATAGTATTTAGCTTAATGGTTTCATATGTAAATGTAATTCCTGCGGACAAAAAAATAGAAACAGTAGCTTACAAAAAAACACCGGTTGGAGCACATGGAAGATTAAATGTAAAAGGAACAAAATTAGTAGATCAATACGGAAAAGAAATTCAGATTCAAGGTGTTTCTACGCATGGAATTAATTGGGATGTTGGAGAATCTTATGTTAATTACAATTCATTTAAAATATTACGTGATAAATGGGGCGTAAATTGTATAAGAGTTGCAATGTATACAGAAGATTATAATGGTTATTGTGTTACAGATGATACTAATAGAAAGAAATTGCTTAAGACAATAGATTTGGCTGTTGGGAACGCAAAGAAGTTAGGAATGTATGTTATTATTGACTGGCATGTGTTGAATGACCAAAATCCATTAAAACATAAGGATGAAGCCAAACAATTTTTTAAAAAAATGGCGAAAAAATATGGGAAGAATAAAAATGTAATGTTTGAAATTTGTAATGAACCAAATGGAAATACGACATGGAATGATATTAAAAAATATGCTAATCCAATAATAAAAGTTATAAGAAAATATGCAAAGGAAGCTATTGTTATAGTAGGCACACCAACATGGAGTCAGGATGTGGATGTGGCATCAATGTCTCCAATTAAAAATAGTAAAAATATCATGTATGCAATTCATTTTTATGCAGCAACACATCAGGATTACTATATGAATAAAGTAAAAAAAGCAATTTCAAATAAACTTCCTGTGATTTGTACAGAATTTAGTGGCTGTGAAGCCAATGGAAATGGAAACATAAATAAAAGTAGTCTTTATAAATGGTTAAATTACCTTAAAAGTAATGGAATAGGTTACTGTTGCTGGAGCTTAAGTAATAAGAATGAAAGTGCGTCATTGCTGAAAGCTGACTGTTATAAAAAATATGGATATACATATTCTGATTTATCAAAAATGGGAAAATTATTGGTTGAGTTTTATAAAAAATAAAGATAAAAAAACCTGTCATTTTACATTGTTAAAATGACAGGTTTTGCTTTATTTAAAATAATTATTTAAATGCTTTGTTTATAGTAACAAACTATTTAGTTTTTGCAGATTTTACATTAATCCATTTAGAATAACTAATTTTTCCATTAATGTAATTATAAGTACGAATGCGGATAAAATATTTCTTCTTGGATTTTAATTTTTTAATAGTAGTTTGCGAAATGTTTTTATTCTTTAAAAGAACTTTTTTCGTGTTTTTCTTAAATTTTTTATCAGTTGCAACTTGGATTTCATAGCCTTTTACATTTTTTACTTTATTCCATGTAATGGTAATGGATTTCTTAGCTGTTTTAATCCTGCTAATTTTTGTAGCTTTTGGTTTAACAACTTCGTTTGATGAGTTGTTAGAAGATGCTACAGTTTGTTTTGGTGATTCATTTGCCTTAGTAGTTTCTTTTGAGGAAAACCCATTGTTACCGGAATTTCCAGGGTTAACATTTGAATCAAATTTAGTAGTAGGTTGTTCAATATCAGTTACAGAAGGAATATCTGAACTAGTAGTTTCAACATCTGATGCTTTAGTAGTAGTTTCGATATTCGATGTTTTAGTGGTAGTTTCAACATCCGATACTTTAGTAGTAGTTTCTGTGTCTGCCGATTTGGTAGTAGATTCAACTTCTGATGTTCCCGGTTCATCTGCAACTTTTAATACTTTAATCTGAGGACTCATATAATTAAGATCCGTATTATCACAGTTCTTGTGAATTCCAAAGAATTTTATAATATATTCCTCACCAGCTTTAAAAATGCATGGTGTAATATTTTCAACATTGTAGTTTGTTGAAACCAGTTCACCGTTATGATAAACATTATAATACGTTGAAATTCGGCAATTATCATCATGCGGTGTTACATTCATTTTCAAATTATAAGTGCCATTTGTTTCAGGAACAAACTTATAAAATTTATAGTAGCTCTTAGCATCATCTCTATAAAAACGAACCGTATCAGTCTGGTCTAATCCGATTGAGTTAAGATTATATTTAAAACGCTCTTTGTCATAAACAGAGAGTGTTAATGCTTTGCTTCTACCATCAATATTAAAATATACATAATTATAACCTGAGGACCAGTCGTCCGGGTTCTCTATTGTAAGAGGATATACTGTATATTTGTCAGGGGCATCTGTTGTATATGAATCAGAAGCCTCATCATATGTATATTTAACAACAGTTCCATCGGCATAAGTTACATCAACGCTGTTAATATAATCCGGTAGTGAATATTTGTAAGAACCTGAAATATTGTCAATGCCATCCACAAGCACAGGATCAAGTCCTGTCTGATTCAAACTAAAAGAACTGATAATGGCAGGATTCTTAAAATTAAAAGTCATATTAACAGTTTCATCCGATGCTTCGCTGTCACTATGAATTAAATAACAGTCAAAAGTATATTTCGTACCTTTTTCAAGATTCAGATTTCTATATTCATACAAAGTCTTGCCATTAGCAAGTTTTGTTGTTTGAGTTGGAAAGTCACGGTTAAGGGAATGATCAGTAGTATTAAAAGCTATAGTATCATTACAGGAATCAGAGTGACTGTCCACAGTTACAAACAAAGTATATGGTCCATCCTCAGGTGGAGTAAAACTCAAGTAACGTCTTAAAGGTGTATTTGGCTTAAGCTTAAGGGTTGTATCTCCGAAAAACATAAAACGGTCAAGCTGGTCGTAAGTCTTAATAGTTACAGGAATTTCTTTTTCATAAGAACCTGCCCGAATAAGGAAAGTATTGTCGCTTCCAACAGTCCAATGATTTGTGCCCTGAGTGTCTACAGGGGTCAAATAATAACCGGTATAAGGACTGTAAGGGTCCTTTTCAGTAGTAGGATGAGAGTTGGCAGGAAATTCCATATCTCCATCATAGTAATGAATAGTATAAGACTTTATAAAACTCAAATAAGAATAATTATACTTAAAATAAGAGTGACCGAACTCATTAGTAATCATCTTACCATTCTGATTTTCGATAAGATTAAATGGCTCATCAGGCTCATTTAAATCAATACCGGTATTGCCTTCCATTCTAATAAACTTAATTTTTGATTGGGCAGTGGAAGCATCCTTTGAAGAATAGCTTGTGCCATGGGAATAAAAATTAATAATATAAGGAGTACTACTATTAGGGCGCATTGATGAAAGAACACTGTTCATATAAACATCAGGAACGTTTGAATAATCCAGTTCGTCATTGTTTTCATTCTGAAAATATCTGACTCTGGCATTAAGTACATTATTACCATTGTCATCAGTATCCATAAGACAACCTAACTTATATTGATGATAATCTTTCGTTGGATCATAATAATAAGAAACATCATATTCACCGGTAAAGTTAAACTCATCGTCCTTTTTTATTTCCCTAACAATATCGGCAATAATCAAGACGCTTGAATTGGCATGAAGGGTAAAACTAACAGTGAAAACCTGTCCCTTTTTAAGCTGATAATAGTCAATTCGAGTTCTGTCTCCAATACGATAATCTCTTGCGTAAGGTTTAATCTCGTTGCCATCAGCATCCTTGGCAACGCTCAGATTATTAAAACCTTCTATAGTCTTGATTCTTATGGAATACAAGCCATCTTCAGTTGCAGTAAAGGTCATATCCTTATCATTAGGTGTATCACTTGCACTGAAAAAATCTTTTTCTCCAAATACATAATCGTCTGTGTAATCATCTGACTCTGCTTTAACTTTTGCAGGTGAAAATGAAATAGAAGTTAATACTAATAAAAATGTAAGTAATAAACATAATAATTTCTTAGATTTTTTCATATTCTTTATCCTTTCTCTTTTGTTCGATTTTATATTAACATATTGGTATTTATTGGGCAATTATGATTTGAAAAATTATGTATTATATTATTTAAAAGATGGTTAGAATTGTGGGAATGAGTAGCACGGAACAATTCGTAGGCATCAAAGTTTGGAAATTTTGACCTCAACATCTATTTAAAAGTAATTATAAGAACTACCTATATAATTACACTAAGATTTCAGATTTATAACCCCGGTATCTAAAAAAAATAACACCCATATAAAAAAGGGAACATTATATATAAAAACGTTTTTTGATAAGATTAGATATGTAAATGTTTATCCAGGAGGAAACAAAATGAACGAAGTTCATTTTCTAAAAATGTTTCCGACGAATAGCCGCCGACTGAAAGGCGGGGGCAATACATATTATCCAGGAGGAAAAGATGAAAGGAAATTTTAAGAAAGGAATTTCAGTGGCACTAAGTTTAGCATTGACGGTCAGTTCATTTGCTTTGCCTGATACAGCAAAAAATGTTAATGCTGATAATTTGCCAACAACAAATTTAGGAGTAGGAAGCATTGGAACAGGTTCAAATGAATCAGATGCAGCAAAACTTCCAAGAAGTTCAACACAGGGAAAATACAGATTTACAACAGATAACTATAACAATAAGCATCAGGCACTTGATACAAATGATTGGGCAAGTAACTGGTTATGGGATTTAGAAGGCGATAAGGATACTGATACGACAAATGCATTATCAGGAACAGCATATGCATTGCCATTATGTTATTTAATGAAGAAAGATGGTTTGCGTGTGACAAAACCGGCAATGACAAGCAGTAATACAAATATTAGTGCTTACAATATTAAGGATAATGATACGTTATGTGATTTTAAAATTTCACCGGATTGGACATGCACAAACAACAATATAGATGAAGTAACTGACTGGTCATATAAGGCAGTTACAACAAATCCACAAAATGCGGGTCAGAAGATGTATACAACAATGACTCAGGGAAGTCCATTCGCTTTTATCGAAATGAAAAATACAAACACAATTTATTTGGAAAAATTACGTGTAACATTTCCAAGTGAAATTATTTATGAAGATACATATAATGGCTCAAAAATGGTTGTATTCAGAACGAATGATATTACAAGTTCCGTAAATGGATATCCAAGTGCAACATACCAATATTATGCAGTATTTTTACCAGAAAATACAACTGTTACACATATGGGAACAACAGACGGAACAAACAATGATAAAATAGGAAAATTAAAATTCACATTCCCATCAAACAACAAAGCTTATATGTCTGTTGCATGGTTATGTGAGAGCAGAAATATTGATAACAACATGGGTATTAAATATGCAAAAGAATATAGACCTTATGCATTTAATATTATTACAAATACAACAGCAGACTATTCTTATAATGAAAGCACGGGAAATGTTCAGACAAAATATACATATTCATTTTCAAAGAAAGCAGAAAGTACTGCTGATGGAACAATAATGGGAATTTTACCACATCAGTATAAGAATATGAGCAATGCTACATATATGGATAATAAAGCCATTACTTTGAGAGGTTATATGAAGTTCATGAAGGGCTCATCATATACTTCAAATATGACATACAACGGTATTATTCCATATATGCCAAGTCTTTCAAGTGATGATTCACAAGGAAGAAAAGAATTACAGAAATATGTAAATGACTTCGTTAATAAACATATGACAGGGGCAGGAAATTGGACTCTTGCAAATGATGAAGGAAATGAAACATATTATCATGGAAAGAAATTAAATCGTTCTGCACAGGTTGTTGCAGCTGCTAAAGCAGTTGGAGATGAAGAAAATGCACAGAAAGTATTAAACGGACTTGAAAAGAACTTAGAAGACTGGTTTACATATTCAGGAAATAGTGATAAGCATTACTTTACATATTTAGGTGAAGGTGTAGGTACACTTTTAGGATATCAGTCATCTTTCAATTCAGTTGACCAGTTTAACGATCATCATTTCCATTATGGATATTTTATTGAATCAGCAGCAAGTGTAGGTTTATACGACAGGGACTGGTTAAATAATTATAAAGATGTAGTAAAGCAGTTAATTTATGATATAGCATGCCCATATAGAGACAATAAAGAATGTGTCGCAGATTGTGGAAATGCATACCCATATTTAAGAAGTTTTTCACCTTATGAAGGACACTCATGGGCATCAGGATATGAAGATGAGAGAACAGGTAATAACCAGGAATCAACATCTGAAGCAATAAATGCGTGGGCAGGAATTATATTATTTGGAGAACTTACAAATAATACAAGGATTAGAGATTTAGGTATTTATCTTTATACAACAGAATCAGAGGCAGCTGATGAATATTGGTTTGATAAAGATGAAGAAACATACAAAATTGATTCAACAAATTTTGATGCTCCTATGGTATCAATGGTTTGGGGCGGAAAAGTTGACTACAGTACATGGTTTGGTCAGCAGTACACACAGGGAATTCAGATTTGCCCAATTAATTCATGGTCATTTTATTTAGGAAAAAATGCAAATAAAATAACAGGAAAAGATTACATTAAAAAATATTACAATGCAGATAAAACTTATAAAAAAGCCAACGGTGGAAGCACAGAAGGTTGGAATGATATGTGGGCTGAATATTATGCAATAGCAGACCCTGATTACGCAATGAACACAGTATGGACAAAAAATGCAATTAATGATGGTGAATCACAGGCACATACATATCATTTTATAAGAGCATTGCAGGATTATGGTACACCTGATTTGACATTTAAATCAAATAGTCCAACAGCTTCCGTGTTTAACAAAAACGGAGTATATACATATGTAGCATACAATGCTTCAAATACAGCAAAGACAGTAACATTTACAAGTGAAAGCGGAAAGACAGTATCAATAAAAGCAGCATCTAACACAATGACGACAGTAAATGAAAATGAAGTTAATAAATCTTCATATGTTGTAGAATATTATGGAAAAGATTTAAATTCAAATAATTATTCATTGTTAGGAAGTGAAGTGAAATACGCAGATGCAGGAGCAAATGTAACTGCAACAGAAAATAATTTTACAGGATTTAAATTTGATAATTCAAATTCAAATAATATTAAACAGGGAACAGTAAATGCAAACGGAAGTCTTGTATTAAAAATGTACTACAACAGAGAAACATATAGCATTTCTTATGATTTAGTAGGAGGAGTTAAAAATAATACAGGATTATATCCGGCAAACTATATTTATGGACAGCAGATAACACTTGATACACCTAAAAAAGATGGATACGAATTTAGTGGATGGTATAAGGAAAGTACATACAACACAAAAGTGGACGCTATTTCATCAAAGGTAAGTGGAAACATCATTTTATATGCAAAATGGATTCCAGCAGGAACAATTTCTGTAAATGAAGATATGTACCTTACATTTGATGCAAATGTTAATGGAACATTTACTATAGTAGGTGATAAAAAATACAATGCAGTTAGTGTGCTTTATAAGGTGGTAAATACAGAAAGTGAAGCAAAAGAATTAGCAGAAAACAAAGCTGAAGTAGGATTTGTTTCATGGAGAATGGAAGCAACAGATATAGGTTGGAGTCATACAAGAAACTTAAAAGGTGATGAAGGAAAATATATTGTATTTTATTTTATAAGATACGATGAAAATGGTGGTTATAAATCGGAATATGGCTATGGAAAAATCGGAATAGGTGGAGGTGGAACAGAGACAACTACTAAAACTGAAACAACGACAAAAGCGCCGGAAACTACAACAACAAAATCATCTGAAACAACAACTAAAGTGCAGGAAACAACGAAACCGGTAACTGATGATTCAAAATACGCGTCATTAGATTACCAGGATATAGGAAATAATAATAACAATGAATTTGATAAGGGGTTGTTGGGCTGTAAATACGCAGTAATTAGTGGAGAAATAAATGCATGTTTATTCCAAAATAAAGGTTTTAGTGAATTGTATATGGCAGTAGGTGGAATGGGAGCAGGAAACTTTAAAGCTACCATAAATGGCCGCAATGTGACAAAAACACAAGGCACAGGAGTATTTATGAATCCGGCATCAGATTTTCTTACATATAAATATAATGTAGTTGAGATATCATCAGATGACGGAACTGCCACAGTAATTATTTTAAATCCAAATAAAACAGGAACATACAATCAATCAACAACAGAAGAAACAACAAAAGTCACAGAGACAACAACAAAAAATCAGGAAACAACAAAAGCGCCTGAGACAACTACAAAGAGTCAGGAGCAGACAACAAAGGCGCCTGAGACAACAACAAAGAATCAGGAAACAACAAAAGCGCCTGAGACAACTACAAAGAGTCAGGAGCAGACAACAAAGGCGCCTGAGACAACAACAAAGAATCAGGAAACAACAAAAGCGCCTGAGACAACTACAAAGAGTCAGGAGCAGACAACAAAGGCGCCTGAGACAACAACAAAGAAACAAAGACAAACGAAACAATAAAGAACCAGCAGGTAGACAATAACAACACAACAACTGCAGTAAATAGTGAAGGCTTAAACGGAACATCGACAGAAAAAGCTGCATTAGGACGAGCTGCATTTTCAAAGAATGTTAAAAAGAAATTGTCTCTAAAGAAGATTAAGGTTTCACTTAAAAAGGTTGATAATGCAACAGGATATGAAGTAAGAGTTGCAACATCAAAGAAATTTAAAAAGACAATTTATAAAAAGTCATATAAGAAGGTTGCATTTACTTTAAAGAGTAAGAAATTTGCAAATAAGAAGAAACTTTATATTAAAGTAAGAGCTTATGCAGTAGATGGAACAAATAAGATATATGGTAAATGGTCAAAAGTTAAAAAAGTTAAAATTAAATAATTTTTAATAAGATAAAGAATCTCCGGCATATTTGTGCCGGAGATTTTTAGAGTATAGAAAAAACTGAATAATGAGATACAATAAAGAAAAAATGGTAGGTAAGGGTTATGAGAAAAAAATTTTTATTAAGCGTAATGCTACTTGTAACAATGTTAACAACATTGTTATTTGGCAATAATGTCCGTGCAGATTACTATGACGATTTTTATGACAACGAATATGATTATGAGTATTCAGATGCAGATGATTTGGAAATAGATTATAAATCATTGTCCTTAAATGAAGGAAGTACTCAGAAAATAGAATATGTATTTGTTGGTGATGCGATTGTATGGAGAAGTTAGATTCCTCTCAATATATGATTATACGGAATTATCACCCCAAAAGATGAAACTTAGAACATCTAATAGAAGATTGAATTTCTCATTAGATTTAGTAAATTCAAAAGATAAATATTCTAAGGGAGTATATACATCAATAGCAAAAGTAAGTTCAGAATTATCATCTAATGAAGATATTAATTATGATAAATTTAGTAAATATGAAAAAATGCTTACGCAGAGAAAGTTAAGTATAAACTTTTCATTTTATAATGATACATTCACTGAGAGTAATATGCCTAAAAAGACAAAAAACAGTTGGTACAAATTAACTGATTTCTATGAAAATATTATTTTTGGATAAAAAAAAGTCATGTTTCAAAATGCTAGATATTCAGCTTGAGGATTCATTTAGAATTCAAAGTAATTATCAATATCAAAGTAAGAAACATGACTTTTATTTATTTAAATGCATTTATTATTAACTTTTAATTTGACAAAACAATTATTATTTTCTAAAACTTTTTAGGTAAATTTTCTGCTCATCAGTAATCCTATAACTTTCAACAGCTTTTTGAATAGTTTTTCGATGAACACATGGTGAAAGTTTGCGTTGCTCAATATAAGGGATAACTGCGTTCCACTGTTTAGCAAGAGCGGTTGCCATATACCATGCAATCATCATATTTACATAATATTCTTCAGATTTTACATTTGAAACAAGTTCTACATATTCCGGTTTAAAATCATCATCTAAATAAAGACTCATTAAAGCACCGATTCCATAACGGATAGTATAGGTATCTGAAGAATTAATCCATTTTTTTATTTCCACAAGTAATTCATCTTTATGTTTTGAAAAACATTTTGGTAAAGGTAAATCACATGTAGCCCAATTATTGATATAAGGAATAAATAACTTTACCTGTTTTATGCATTCGTCATAATCTTTTATTCCGGAAATTATCATCATATGAAGATTATTTTCCTCGTAATATGTATGTGGCAAATCTTTAATAAAAGATTTTGAATCTTCAGTTTTTGCATATTCTTTAGCAAATTTTCTTAATATAGGAGTACGAATGCCAATAATATTTTCTTTATTATAGCCTGGTATAAGCTTGCTATGAAAATCTCTATATTTTAAATCCTGTAATTCAAATAATTGTTTTTGTAGTGTATTCATATAAATCTCCATTTGAAAATATAAAAAAGTTTTATTTAAATATTGCTATCTATATTGCAGGAACTATTTCTACGGATATCTGGTCGAATTTGTTTTCCAAATCTTTAGTAATATGTTCCTGTATTGTTTTAAATTCTTTAATTTTTAAAGTATCAGATTTGCTTTTAACATATACTTCAATCCATGTTTTTCTTCCGGTTTGTGTTACATCAAGAAAATCTAAACTATAATCATAATTTTGAATATCTTCATTAACAACATCTCTTATTTCATCCATGACTTCCTTATCAGGAGAAAATAATACAAGTTCCTTTAAGGTCTTTATAATTTGAACTACGGGTTCTTTTACAAGGAATAAAGAAACTAAGATAGCTACAGTAGAATCAATGTAAGGAATAATAAATTTTAAAGTTGTGTTAGTAAGGAAAATCTGTAACAAAAATGCAACGGAAATTCCAAGAGTGCTTACAATATCTACTTTCCATAAATATAATTCAGACTGAATCATCATAGAAGAATAACTTCTGCTTAAGTGCTTTAATACCAAAAAAGTAAGCATACAGAAAAAACAAAGTGAAGATTCGTATGCTAAAACGCTGATAGCATTTACAGTATGACCACCATTAAGTAAAACTTTTACATTTGATGTAATCATATTAATAACTACTGCTAATAAAATTAAATATTTTATAAGAACAAGTAAAGATTCAATTTGAGAGAAACCATAAGGTTTCTTTTCAGATACCGGTTTATACAAAAATGGAACAAGTATAAACATTGGAAGTAAGAGTAACAAATCGAATAAGTCAAATATTCCATCGGCAATTACTGTTTTTGAACCAAGGAAAAATGCTGCAATTACTTCGACTACTGTAAAAATAATTGTTCCGGTAAGTGATAATCGTAAAATTTTGTTTTCCGTTTTATATTTTTTATCGTCCATGATAAATTGAAAAAATCCTTTCTAGTGATATGAATTGTGCCCAATTCTTATTAAAAAGTTCATAATTATGATAAAGTCTGGTATAATACTAGTGTCAATAGTATAAATAATAAAAAAAATACGGTAAAATAAACTACATTTCAAAATAAATAGAACAAAACATTAGTATAGTACAAGAGTAAAGAAGAGGAAAAGATGAAACGTAAAAAAACATTTAATATAGGAGAAGTGTCAAGGCTTTTTAATATTAGTGTAGATTCAATTCGTTATTATGAGAAAATAGGAATATTAGAGCCGACACGCAATGAGGGAAATAATTACAGAGTATATACTTTATCGGATATCAGACAACTTACAATGATAAGAGAATTGTTAGGACTTAATTTCTCGACTGAAAGAATTAAGGAATTTGACCGAAACCAAAATGTGGAAACTACAAAAATGCTTCTTTCAGAAGAACTTAATATAGTAAATAAAAATATAGTAGAATTATTTGAAAAGAAGGTAAGTATAGAAGCAAGAATAAAATCATTAGAAGAAAACATTAATCATACGGATTTGGGAAACATAAGGATAAAAGAGTTTGATGAAAGACAGTGTGTAATGATAAGTGAGTCGAATCTTGATGATGATGACGTAGATTATTATCTTGTAAAATATATGCAGTCCCATAAAAATAAAGTTGATACAATAGGAGCATGCGACTGTTATGTGTTGGATATATCAAAAATAAGTGAAGATGGAAATTCATTTGTAACAAAAGGTGTATTTTTCTATTCAGATACATTATTATATAATAGTAATTATTCTTTACCGGCAGGAAAATATTTATCGATATTTTATAAAGGGCCATCTACTAGAACGAAAGTGGCGGTAGACAGATTGATAGCTTACGCAAATGAGCATCATTTGAAAATTACAGGTGACCCGATAGAATTTTGCCATATTGATGATTATGAAACGTCGGTAGATGAAGAATGTTTAACAGAAATTCAAATTCCGGTTAAATAGTTTTAAAATACGAGGAAAGAAAAATGAAAAGAAAAAATAAACACGAAGAAGAAAAAAGTACAAAAAAAAGCGGGACTTGCAAAAACATATTTGGGTGCTAAATGTGTAAAGATTGTGGCAATAATTGTGATTATAGCGATTGTTATAAGTGGAGTTGCAATCGGAACAAAGACATTTTAGATAAGGCAACTAAAAATGCACAAAAAATTGTAAAAGCTTTTTTTGAAAAAATTATGATTTAGATGAATACACAGTGAAGTATAAATAATTTACATATGAAAGGTTTGAAAATAATGCAAATGGAAAGCATGGATTCTAAAAGAAACAAATCAAAAGTTATTATAAGATACTATTATGACAGGGTATCCAGAGATGTGGGAAATTTTTTTAAATGGATTGCACTTGCTATTTTGACAGGTCTTGTTGTTGGTGGCGCAAGTAGCATATTTGCAGGGTGCATAAAATGGGTTACTGAATATAGAAATAATAATATATGGGTATTTATGATTTTACCGATCGTTGGTGTGGCAATAGTGTTTATGTATCAGATAATAGACCCACATGATGGTGGGACAAATCAGGTTTTATCTACTATAAGGTCAAGGGGAGATGTCCCACTAAAGGCTGCACCACTTATATTTGTATCAACATTGTTAACTCATCTTACAGGTGGTTCTGCCGGAAGAGAAGGGGCATCTATTCAATTTGGTGGAAGTATCGGAAACTGGCTTGGCAAATTAGTAAAACTTGATGAATTTGATCATCATGTAATGATTATGTGTGGTATGAGTGCCGCATTCGCAGCGGTATTTGGAACACCGATGGCTGCGGCAGTATTTGCAATGGAAGTTGTAAGCGTTGGAGTTATGTATTATGCCGCATTACTTCCGTGCGTCGTGGCGTCAATTATTGCAGCGGAATTTGCTACAGGTATGGGAATTGATCCTGAGACATTTAGCGTTACAAGAATACCTGCCTTAACTGTTGAAACTGGCTTTAAAATGGCAATTATATCGGTAGGATGTGCAATGGTCAGTATAATGTTTTGTATTGCACTTAAATTTGTAGCTAAAATTTATGGGAAATACCTTAAAAATTTATATGTAAGAGTTTTTGTGACAGGCTGTGTAGTTATTGCGATAACAATGATTTTAAATACAAAAGACTACATGGGAGCAGGTAATGAGTTGATAGCAAGAGCAATAGAAACAGGACAGGCAAGACCATTAGACTTTTTATGGAAAATGATTTTGACGGCAGTAACAATGAGAGCAGGCTATCGAGGTGGTGAAATTGTTCCGGCATTTAGTGTGGGTGCAACATTTGGATGTGTGGCAGGACAGCTTTTAGGATTTCAGCCTGAACTTGCAGCAGCAGCAGGCATGGTTGCTTTATTTTGTGGAGTTACCAATTGTCCTATTACATCTATGCTTATATCCTTTGAATTGTTTGGATTTTCAGGTGTGGCATATTACCTGATTGCCATTTCAATAAGTTATTCGTTGTCAGGTTATTATAGTTTATACAAAGACCAGACAATTGTATATTCTAAATATAAAGCAAAATATATTAACAAAAGGACAAGATAAATTAACAAATGCATATACTTTCAATAATTAACTGAGGACTTTATATTGTTAACAAAGGAAAAACAAGGCGATTTCAGTTGAATTTGGAAAGAAAATATGTATAATATTACATTAGGGAACCTGGTTTATTTATAGTAAATGAAATATTTATTGTTTTATAAGTTAGTAAAAGCTTTTATATAAGGCAATTACAGACAGGTTTTCTGTGATGATGATATAAGAATCTGTATAAAGCAGAGTTTCTTTATATACTATTATGAAAGAAAAGAGGTTTAAATTAAGATGGCAGAAATCAATTTAAGCAAGTATGGTATCACAGGTACAACAGAAATCGTGTACAATCCTTCATATGAATTATTATTTGAAGAAGAAACAAAACCAGAACTTGAAGGTTATGAAAAAGGACAGGAAAGCGAACTTGGTGCTGTTAACGTTATGACTGGTATTTATACAGGTCGTTCACCAAAAGATAAATTTATCGTTGAAGATGAAAATTCAAAAGATACAGTATGGTGGACAACAGATGAATACAAGAATGATAACCACAAAGCAAGCAAGGAAGCTTGGGCTGCTGTAAAGGATATTGCTATTAAAGAACTTTCAAACAAGAAGCTTTATGTAGTAGATGCTTTCTGTGGAGCAAACAAAGACACACGTATGGCAATCCGTTTCATCGTTGAAGTTGCTTGGCAGGCTCATTTCGTAACAAATATGTTTATTAAACCAACAGCTGAAGAACTTGAAAACTTCGAACCTGATTTCGTTGTTTACAATGCTTCAAAGGCTAAAGTTGAAAATTATAAAGAATTAGGACTTAACTCAGAAACA
>NZ_FR878184.1:0-1002 GCF_000434315.1 Eubacterium sp. CAG:156
GGAATTCCTGTATCAAAGGAAATTTCATATATCTACTATAACAAAGACTTATTCAAAAAAGCAGGAATCGAAGCTCCTGATGTAGCTTATAGCACATGGGATGAATTCTATGAAGCTTGTGACACATTAAAGGCAAAAGGTATCACACCTGTAAGTATGGATAGTGCAGACTTAGGTTGGTTATCAAATCTTTGGTACAGTGCTTTAATCGGAACTGCAGGAGATGAAGGAAACACATTTATGAATACTCAGTATCCAACCGATTACAATATACCTGTAGTTGAAAAAGCAACAGCAGAACTTCAGAAGATGTTAAAGAACTATACAACAGCAGATGCTTTAGGTGGAAAATATGACACAATGGCAACTCACTTCTTTAACGGTGAAGTAGCAATGCTTCCTAACGGACCATGGATGATTCCTGATTTCAAGAGCGAAGACAAAGCACCTGAAGGATTCTATGACAAAGTTGGTATCATGCTTCTTCCAGGAAACGGAATGGAAAGTGTTCCAACACCTGGTGACATGGTAGGCGCAAAAGATCCTGAAAAGATTAAAGCAGCAGTAGCATTCCTTAAGTTCGAGACAACAGCTGAAAATCAGTTAAAGGCATTGGAAATGGCAGGATTACAGCCTGTATCAAGTAACATTGAAGTACCTGAAAGCTTAAAAGAATCTGATCCATTAATGGCAGAAGTATTAGATATTCAGTCAAAAGCAACATATACATATGGTCAGAATCAGGCTTACTGGTATCAGAATGTAATCGATGAATTTTCAAATCAGTTACCTGAACTTGCAAGTGGCAGCTTAGATGCAGAAGGATTTTGTAAAAAGCTTACAGATGCAGCGCAGAAAAACGATTAATTCTTAACAATCAAGTGTTGCACTAATAAAAGTTAGTGCAACACTATTTTTTTGAAAGGAAGTATAAAATATGTCTACAAAAAACAAGAGAGGATGGATATTTTTATTTGCATTGCCTTGTGTAATCCTATTTTG
>NZ_FR878185.1:0-596 GCF_000434315.1 Eubacterium sp. CAG:156
AATTTTTCAAAATTTAACAAGCCATATTTTTCTATTTGCTCATCGTTATGTTCAACAGTCTCCGCACAGATTCTTATTTTCTCTACATTTTTAAATATTTCCAATCCTCTACAGTCAATAACAGAATATTTGTAATTACTATTATCCAATCCGTCCATATAAGTATATGTATCATCAGGATCTATCCATAATTCTGTTACTGCATCAATTTCATTCTGACTCAATTGATTGTCATTATTGGAATCAAAGGATTCGCTGACTAATTCTCTTACATATTCGCTAGGAAAATTTTCCGCATTTATTTCAACGCCTTTTTCTTCCTTAACCGTCTGTTGTTTAGTATCATTTGAGTATCCACAAATTCCCACAGACATAAGCATAAACATTGTGAATACAATCATTTTCTTTACATGCATAACACCCTCTCCTTTATATATTTTTTTATCTTGATTTTATTATATTAAGAGATTTATTTCAACGCTTTATAATTACTCTTTCCCCAACGACAATTAAGAGCGATTCCTTGACATTATAGTAATGTTCAAAAAAAGCTCTCTGTGCAATGCACAGGAGCTTTTTATATGTAGACATCTATT
>NZ_FR878186.1:0-31034 GCF_000434315.1 Eubacterium sp. CAG:156
ATTATCAATGTTCTTGTTTTGCTTGTTGTCAACTTGTTTTGTCGACTTAAATAATCAATCACACTTTCTTTTGTTTGTCAATGTCTTTTTTTATCTGAGAAGTTTCAAACGGAGAAGGAGGGATTTGAACCCTCGCGCCGCTATTAACGACCTACTCCCTTTCCAGGGGAGCCCCTTCAGCCACTTGGGTACTTCTCCAAGCAACAGCTTACAGGTGATTCATTATTTAAAAACGGAGAAGGTGGGATTCGAACCCACGGTCCCTTTCGGAATCACCGGTTTTCAAGACCGGCTCCTTAAACCACTCGGACACCTCTCCAGTTGTTTGCTTCGTTCCGTTTCCGTAACGCGCTCAATTATAATATCATTGTTGTTTACATATGTCAACAATATTTTTCAACTTTTTTTATTTTTTTATTTTTCGTGAAGTGAAAAATTTATTTCCACTTCATCTTATTTATTTTTAACAATTTCTAATCATTTAGACATGCTTATTTTGCATTAGGCACTCGCATAGTATTATATCTTCTGGTGTTGTTATTTTTATATTATCATATGCACCTTCTACAAAATGAACTTTAGCATTCCCATATTTTTCTACTACCATTGCATCGTCTGTAATTAATGCATTGTCACTTCTTTCTATATTCTCATAAGCCTCTCTTATTAATTTATCTTCGAACGCCTGTGGTGTTTGTGTTATCCAAATTTGATTCCTAGGTGGAGTATCTATTACAATTCCTTTTTCATCAACTATTTTGATAGTATCTTTTACCGGTACTCCCGCTACGCATGCTTTGTATTTTATCGCTCCATTAATACAATTATCAATTATTTGCTGATTTATTAAAGGTCTTGCGCCATCATGAATCAGAACATAATCGCATTTTGTTTCTTTTAATCCATTATATACAGAATTGTACCTTTCTTTTCCCCCTTCAATTATACTTGATACTTTTGTTAAATTGTATTTTTTTATTATATTTTTGCAATAATCTACATCCTCTTTAGATGTTACCAATATTATTTCATCTACCATGCTCTTCTGAAAAGCATTTAAAGCAAACCATATCACTGGTTTGCCTTTTATTGTCATAAACTGTTTTTTTGTTTTGCTTTTCATTCTACTTCCACTACCTGCAGCAAGAACAATAGCGTTTACTTTCATATTTTTCTCCTAATATCAATGGTTTTAATTTTTCTACTATAATTAACTGTGCACACTAAATACAAATATGATTATAACTATTACTGTTATATATAGTCTTGTTACACAATTAATTTTATTTTTTTAAAATCAAACTATCTTTCACCTAATTTCAAGTTAGGTATTGCATTTAAATCCCATCCATCTCTTTTTCCATTTATGTATTCGTAGTATGCAGCTGATCCAATCATAACCGCATTATCAGTGCACAAAATTGGTGACGGATGATAAAATTCTATATTTTCTTCTTTACATTTTTGCTCAAAAGCTGCTCTAATAGCTGTATTTGATGCCACTCCACCTGCGATAGCCAATTTATTCATGCCACTTTCTTTAACAGCCATCATTGCATGTGTCAACAATGTATCTACTACTGCATTTTGAAACGATGCTGCTATGTCTGCCGGTACTATTTTCTCTTTCTTCATTTCCGCCATATTAATCTGATTTAATACTGATGATTTTAATCCACTAAAGCTAAAATCATAGGCGTTATCTGTTATTTTTGCCCTAGGGAACTCATAGGCATGAGGATTTCCCTCTTTTGATATTTTATCAATTTTAGGTCCACCCGGATATCCTAAACCGATTGCTCTTGCCACTTTATCAAAAGCTTCTCCTGCTGCATCGTCTCTGGTTTTCCCTAAAATTGTATATTTACCATAATCTTCTACTTTTACAAGGTGTGTATGTCCTCCTGAAACAACCAGACAAATAAATGGTGGTTCTAACTCTTTATTTTCTACGTAATTTGCACAAATATGTCCTTCTATATGATGTACTCCAACAAGAGGGATATTTTTTGCAAAACTAATAGCTTTTGCTTCAGCCACTCCAACTAACAGTGCTCCAACTAATCCGGGGCCATATGTTACACCTATAGCATCAATATCATCTAATGTGCTTCCTGCCTTTTCTAAGGCCTCCTCAATAACATAATTAATATTCTCAATATGTTTTCTGGAGGCAATTTCAGGCACAACTCCACCATATAGTGTATGAAGATCTATTTGAGATGAAATTACATTTGACAATGCTTCTCTTCCATTCACAACAACTGCTGCCGCTGTTTCATCACAAGAACTTTCTATAGCTAATATCTTTACTTCTTTCACTTTTATACCTCGTTATTCTTCTTCAAATTTCAAATCGACTGACATTCCATCCTTGCCTGCTTTAGCATTCGGGAATATTTTTGTGACTGTATCCATGTAAAGCTGTGGTTTTACAAGTGACGGACTATAGTGAGTAAGCCACATTTCATTCGGATTTGCTTCTTTTGCAATAGTAGCTGCTTCCTTAAAAGTCATATGCTTATATTCTCTAGCTTTTGCTTCTTTATCAGGTTCTCCATACATGCCTTCGCAAATAAACAAATCGGCTCCTGTTGCTGCTTCAACAATCGCTTGAACAGGTCTTGTATCAGTTGTATAAGTAACCTTAAGACCCTTTCTTCTTTCACCCATAACCATATCCGGAGTATATTTTTTATCTTCATAAATTATTGTTTTTCCTTTTTGGAGCAATCCCCAACATTTAACGGGTAAATTAAGTTCTTTTGCTTTTTCTGGATTAAATCTTCCTTTTCTGTCTATTTCAATTGAATATCCAAAACATGTTACATTATGCTTTACCTTAAACGCGTTGATTTTGTATTCTCCAATATCAATTATTTGTCTGTCGCCGCTTAATTCAATAAAATTAATTTCAAATGGCAATTCTTGAGCTATCATTCTCAAAGCCTTAACAACTTTTTCAAGACCTCTTGGTCCTATCATAGTTAACGGTTCTGTTCTTTCTGCATTTCCCATAGTCAGCAACAATCCCGGCAATCCACTTATATGATCTGCGTGAAAATGTGTTATGCAAATAACATCTATAGGTTTAAACGACCAGCCTTTTTGCTTAATAGCTACCTGTGTGCCTTCTCCACAGTCTATCAATATATTACTTCCATTATATCTGCACATTAAAGCTGTAAGCCATCTTCTTGGAAGCGGCATCATTCCTCCTGTGCCTAACAAACATACATCCAGCATAAATTTCTCCACTTTCTATAAAAAAATTTTTATTAATAATTCTTTTAATGCTCTTGTTAACTCTATGTTGTATAATAGCACAAAGACTTTTTTATGAAAAGGATGTAATTTTTTATACCTGTTCTAACATATAGTAATCATCCTCTACTGAAATATATTCTGTAACGTCAACCGGATATTTAAATAACGTAGCTATCGAATCATAACATTCTTCACATAAATCCATTGTATGCATCTGTAAATCCTTATTAGAAAAATAACCCCATTTTCCCTGTAATCTAATTATTCCTTCCGTAACTATTCCATTTGTCATCTGCATTTTCTTTCCACATTTATGACAAAAAATTTCATATTTACCTTTGCTATTCATCTTTTTCATATTTTTAATCCTTTCTTTTGATGCAATCATCATATTATTTTTTTCGACAAAAAAATAGTGGAAACCTTTGGCATTCCACTATCTAGAAGTATATTTATATTTTTAATAGCATTATAATTGCATCTTCTACCGGATGTTTATAGTATTTTTTTCGTTTTGTAATACTTTGAAATCCAATTTTTTCATATAAAAATATTGCGGCTTCATTACTTTCTCTAACTTCAAGCATTATTTCCTTAATTTGTTCACTTTTAGCATCTTTAATAGCCTCTTTTAGCAACTGCTTAGCCACACCTTTTTTTCTCTTATCTTTTTTTACAGCTACATTCGTAATATCAGCGGAATTCATAACCTTATAAACGCCACAATATCCTATAACCCCTTCTTCCTCTATAGCGACATAAAATGCAGTATTATCTAATTCTAGCGAATCTTTAAATGCTTTTTGTGACCACGGAACAGAAAATATGCTCTCTTCAATCTCCGCTACCTGGGCTATATGCTTTTCGCTCATCTTTTCTATTTTTACCATATTACCCTTATCCTTTATCTGTATAAAACCAAATTATGAAAACTGTTTTATTTTTCTTCCTTCTTTTGCTTTTCAAGCATTTCCCTTTCAGCCTGTGAAAGTCTCAAATAATCAGGTCTATGTTCACTAGCCTCCTCTATTTTTCCATTTTTATAATATATTTGTGCCAAAGCTGCAAGTGACGATGCTCTTTGTCTGTTCATATGGCATGGGGCATATAAATGCTCAGTTTTCATTTTTTCATCTATAATTTCTCTATATGCAGGCACTCCATCTCCCAAGAACATTACTGTTTTTCCTATCTTATCTAGCTCATCAATCAAATCCTCTACAGAAATTGCGCACTGTTCTTTTAATATTTTCATATGTGTCTGTTCAAAGTAATATATTCCAGTGTATACCTGTTGACGTCTTGCATCCATAATCGGACAAATAATATAATTGCTGGAATAAAAATTATATGCCATAGCATCAATTGTCGGTACATTTATTATCGGCTTATTAAGTGCTAATCCAAATCCTTTTGCTGTAGCGCTTCCTATACGTAGTCCGGTAAACGAACCCGGTCCTCCTGTTATTGCTATAGCGTCTATAGTTTCCATGTCCAATTCTATCATTTTGCTAATTTCATCTATCATTGGCAACAATGTCTGTGAATGTGTCTTTTTAAAATTTATTGTATATTCTGCCGTTAATATATCATCTGTTACTACTGCAACTGATGCCACTAAGGAAGAACTGTCTATTGCTAATATTCTCATCTTTATTCCACCGTTATCTTTCTATAATCTAATCCTTTTTCTAAATTCTTTTCTATCAAAACTGTTGATGCATTGTCAGGAATCAGTTCACTTATGAGTTTCGACCATTCTATCAGACATACTCCTTCTCCAAAGAAATAATCCTCATATCCCAATTCATACATTTCCTCAGGGTCACCAATTCTATATACATCAAAATGATACAACGGAATCCTGCCTTCTTCATATATTTGTACAATTGTAAAAGTTGGACTATTTACGCATTCTTTTATGCCAAGTCCGCTTGCAAATCCCTGTGTAAAAACAGTCTTTCCAACACCTAAATCACCATTTAGGCAAATTATTTGTCCTACTTTCGCAGATTGTCCTAACTTTCTCCCAATCTCAAAAGTTTCATCAGGCGAATTTGTTTCATATATCATAAATTTTATTCCTCTTTTCTTTTATGGCAAAACATATTGTAATGCCAGAGTCAAAAGGTCTAAGCCCATATGAGCTTTTCCTACACAACAAAAACATTTGCATAACAAACAGCAAATATTTGTCAAAACAAAAAGATATTGTTTATAATCACCACATAATTATAAACAATATCTTTTTACATTTCAATTTATTTATTTCTAGAGTTTTTTTATAAATGTGCTTATTCTCTTATATAATATTCCTGTTACAATTCCAACTATTATTCCTTTAAATACATTAAATGGTGCTACTGCAACCCAAACAAAGCTCCATTTATCTTTAATTATCGGATTTACTTTTGCTCCTTCTTCTATAATTGCTTCTAACGGCATAAACTTTTCATAAAACGGTAGCATTACATAATAATTAAGAATTGCGCCTGCAACTGCCATTAACACAATACCAACTACTATCCCTATGAATGCTCCCTTTTTAGATTTCTTAAATTTATATATTATTCCCGCCGGAACAACAAGGCAACATCCTATGCAAAAATTTGCCAATTCTCCAACATAACCTGTTGTTGTCCCTTTAAGTAATATTTTAAGCACAATCTTTATAGCTTCCATAATTATTCCTGATACAGGTCCCATAATAAATGTTCCTATCAAAATAGGTATCTCACTAAAATCAAGCTTATAAAAAGACGGCGCTATAAACACTACCGGAATTTCTATAAGGACCATGAGTATTGCAGCAATAGCTGCGAAAATAGCCATCAACGCTAAGTTTTTTGTTGTAAATAATTTTTTCATTTAATTTTACTTCCTTTCTGAAAATTAATATATTATTTATACAGAGCAAAGAAAAAAAGCACCTGGTTCAGGTGCTTTTCATGAGATTATTAATATCATAATTATTAATCTTATTACTTCTCTCATCCAGACTTTACTGTCGGCTATGGAATCACACCATATCATGCCTTTCGGCTCGCTGGCTTATATGCATTGCATAAATACAGCCGGTAGGGAATTTCACCCTGCCCTGAAGAATTATATTTAATATACGGTTAAAAATATTATTAACACGGTTTTATTCCGCATCATATACTCTATTTACTGGTTAATGCCAATGAATCTCTTGTAGATTGCCTTTATTGCTACTTCAAAATCTTCTTCTTCAACACCAACGATAATGTTAAGTTCTGAAGAACCCTGGTCAATCATCTTAATATTTACTCTTGCATCAGCTAATGCTGAGAATAAAATTGCTGCAGTTCCTCTTGCACTCTTCATTCCTCTACCAACTACTGCTATAAGTGCAAGATTGCTTTCGATATAAATCTGATCAGGATGTACTCTGCTCTTAATCTCGTCAATAATAGCTGTTTCCTTGCCTGCTAATGCTTCAGTTGCAATTACAACGCTCATTGTATCTACACCTGATGGCATATGTTCAAAACTTACATTACTCTTTTCTAATGCACGTAATACGTTTTTACCAAATCCGATTTCGCTATTCATCTTATCTTTTTCTATATTAATTACAGACATGCCTTTCTTACCTGCAATACCCGTAATAATATGATCGCAATGTTCAGCTGACTCAGAAACAATCATTGTTCCTCTATCTTCCGGCTGATTTGTATTTTTGATGTTTACAGGAATACCTGCTGCTCTAACAGGGAATATAGCATCTTCATGCAATACTGTTGCTCCCATATATGCTAATTCACGTAATTCTCTATATGTGATAGTCTTGATAGGTTCCGGATTGTTAACTATTCTAGGGTCACAAATAAGACATCCGCTAACATCTGTCCAGTTTTCGTATAATTTAGCTTTAGTTGCTCTAGCAACTATTGATCCTGTTACATCAGAACCACCTCTTGAAAATGTCTTTATTGTTCCATTTGGCATAGATCCATAAAATCCAGGTATTACTGCCTTGTTTGTCTTAGCAAGCTTTGGTGCCAATTTTGCTTCTGTCTTAGTCCAGTCAAAATTACCCTGATCATCAAAGAAGATATATTTTCCTGCATCGATAAAATCAAATCCTAAATATTTTGCTAATACTTTACTGTTGAGATATTCTCCACGGCTTGCAGCGTAATCACGGCCTGCCATATGAGCAAATGCGCCTTTAATTATCTCAAAATCTTCATCAAGGCTAAAATCTTTTAATCCTAAGTCTGCAATAATATTGTTATATCTGTCTTTAATCATCTGAAAATATTCGTCAAAATTTTCGCTTTCAGATGCTAATTCATAGCACTTATATAACATATCTGTAACTTTAACATCTTCAATAAATCTTTTTCCAGGTGCAGATGCAACTACAAATCTTCTTTCCGGATCAGACAATATTATGTCTGCAACCTTTTTAAACTGTTTTGCATCAGCAAGTGAACTTCCACCAAATTTAACAACCTTTGTTTCTTCCATTTTCTTTCAATCCTCTCACACCGAATTACGGCCTTTATATTATATATGTTTTTTTATTATAAATTGCTATCAATTATTATTTACATAAACATTAATCTGTTAATGCAAATTTAACTTAATTTAATATCCCTTAACATTATTCTTCAATTCTTATTCTTGTAATAATATTCTCTAATTTTTCTGATGCAGCCTTAAATTCATCTTCTGACATCGGTCTTGTAACAAAACCAATTTCATTTTCAATTCCTGCATCTATGTATGTTACATTTTCAAACGCTTCTTCAATCTTATCTTTTTCATCACCTTCAACACGAACAAAGAAAGACTTTCTTGATTTGCCAAATTCTAATAATTCTAACTTTTCTTTATCCCATATAACTGTCACAGGAATATTCAAATGTCTTACAGCATCTACAACGTCTGATACAACTGCACTTGCTGTTGGAAGTTTTCCTGCGCCACTACCGATAAATACTAAATCACCAACCATGTTTCCTCTTACTAAGATTCCATTTACAACGCCTTCAACGTTAAACAATGGATGACTTGGTGATAATAATCTTGGTGTTACAGATGCAACTATTCCGTTTGCCTCTTTTTTACATTTTCCTAATAACTTTATAGATTTTCCCATAGCTGCCGCATATTTAAAATCTATATCTGTAATATTTGTTATTCCTTCTGTATATACATCTTCAAAATCAACTGATTTGCCATAAGCAAGTGATGCTAATATTGCTATCTTTCTAACTGCGTCAAATCCTTCTATATCTGCTGACGGATTACGTTCTGCATATCCTAATTCCTGTGCCTGTGCTAATACTGTCTGGAAATCTGCACCTTCTTTATCCATTTTTGTAAGGATATAATTTGTAGTTCCATTTAAGATACCTGCAATCTCACAAATTTCATCTGCTGTAATATGCTGATTTAACGGTCTTATAATCGGTATTCCACCTCCAACACTTGCTTCAAACAAGAAGTTTCTGTTGTGGTCTTTTGCAATCTGAATTAACTCTGCGCCATATTTAGCTACTAATTCTTTATTTGATGTACAAACACTCTTGCCTGCTAAAAGTGATTTTTTCACAAAATCGTAAGCTGGTTTTAATCCGCCCATAACTTCAATAACAATTTCAACTTCATCATCTTCCAAAATAGTATTAAAATCATGAACCAATACTGATTCACATGGGTCACCAGGAAAATCTCTAAGGTCTAAAACATATTTTACGTTTATCTCCTGTCCTGCTTTTTCCCCAATCAATTTTTTGTTTGTATCTAAAATTTCAAACACTCCGGAGCCTACTGTTCCGTATCCTAAAATTGCTACATTAATCATTATCTCTTCCTCGCTTGTTTCATTATCATTGCTTATTTGCATAACAAATTTATGTATACACTTTCAAAATTTTAACATAGTTAATTTTATACTGCAACTTATTTTTCGTTACTTTGCATACTAATTTATTTTCCCTGTATACTATTTTGCTTTAAATATGCATTTATAAACTGGTCTATATTGCCATCTAAAACACTACTTACATTCCCTGTTTCTTCATTTGTCCTATGGTCTTTTACCATAGTATACGGTTGCATTACATATGATCTTATTTGACTTCCCCAGCCTATTTCTTTTATTTCTCCTCTGATTCCTGATTTCTTTTCCTGTTCTTCCTGCTGTTTTAAAAGATACAATTTAGCTTTGAGCATTTTCATTGCTTTATCTTTATTTTGCAACTGTGAACGTTCATTCTGACATTGAACTACTATGCCTGTTGGTAAATGAGTAATTCTTATTGCCGATGAGGTTTTGTTAATGTGCTGTCCACCTGCTCCACTTGAACGATATGTATCTATTCTGATATCATCATCATTAATTTCAACATCTAAGTCTTCTTCTATATCAGGCATTACATCACATGAAGCAAATGAAGTCTGTCTTTTTCCTGCTGCATTAAAAGGAGATATTCTTACAAGTCTATGAACACCTCTCTCTGATTTTAAATACCCATATGCATTTTCTCCATTAATCTGCACAGTTATGGATTTTATTCCCGCTTCTTCACCCTCTAGAAAATCTAAAACCTGAGTTGTAAATCCTTTACTTTCAGCCCAACGCGTATACATTCTATACAACATACTTGTCCAATCACAGGATTCTGTTCCACCTGCCCCTGCATTTAACTTTAATATTGCATTATATTTATCATATTCACCTGACAAAAGAGTTTTTATCTTTACTTCATCCACTTTAGAAGCAAATTCATCCATTGAACTTTTCGCCTCTTCAGCAATTTCTGCATCTTCACTCTCTTCTCCCATTTCTATTAAGACTAAAATGTCATCATACAAACTCTTTAAATTATTATATGTTTCTATTGAATCCTTTAAATTTTTGAGCTCTTTCATATATTTTTGTGCTTTGTCCATATCATCCCAAAAGCCCGGAGCTTCCATTGTTCTTTCTAGCTCAATGATTCTTTCTTCTTTATTTTGCAAATCCAAAGCATCTTTTATTTCGTCTAATTCTTTTTCATATGGAGTCAATCGATATTTTATTTCATCTAATTCTATCATCACTCTCTCCTATAATATGTATTGCCCCCTCCCTTCGGTCAGTGGCTATTCGTCGGAAACATTTATAGGAAAAAATGAACTTCGTTCATTTTTTTCTCCTATATTTTTAACAGATATAATTTACTGTTTCAATTTATTGCTTTACTTTCTGTTAACACTAGGAAAGGACAGGTGTTGTCCTGTCCTCTTCCTCTTAATGTGTTCTTCCACAGCAATGTTTATATTTCTTACCAGATCCACATGGACAAGGATCATTTGGATATACCTTAGCAACATCTCTGTGCTTTGGCTTTTTAACTCCTTCATCATCCTTATTTGTTCCGGTAACCTGAGCAACTTCTTCTCGCTCAACTTTTTGTTCTACCTGAAGATGCATTAACATTTTTATTGTTTCAAATCTGATATTAAGAATCATATTTTCAAACATTTCGTAACCCTGCATCTTATATTCTACAACAGGATCTTTCTGTCCATAAGCCATAAGGCCTATTCCCTGTTTTAACTGATCCATATCATCGATATGATCCATCCATTTTCTATCAATAACCTTTAGAAGAACAATTCTTTCAATTTCTCTTATCTGTTCGGGTTCAGGGAATTCTGCTTCTTTATCTTCATATAATTTAACTGCTGCCGCCTTAAGTGTCTGCTTAAATTCAGCCTTTGATAAATTAAGGATTTCATCCTTTGTCAATGAAAGCTTTATTGGCATAATTTCAAGAATACTCTGATTCAATCCAGCAAGATCCCATTCAGATGATGGCTGATTATCTCCAATGTAAGTATCAACTTCATTTTCAACTACATCTGTAATCATCTTAACAATGGCATCTCTCATATTATCGCCGTTAAGAACTTTTTCTCTTTCTGAGTAAATAATTTCTCGCTGTTCATTATTTACTTTATCAAATTCTAATAAGTTCTTTCTAATACCAAAGTTATTTCCTTCAATCTTCTTCTGAGCTCTTTCGATTGTTTTGCTTAATGACTTATGCTGAATTTCTTCATTCTCAGGAACTCCTAATGCATTAAACACAGACATAAGTCTTTCTGAACCGAACAATCTCATTATATCATCTTCCAATGAGATGTAGAATTTAGATTCACCCGGATCTCCCTGACGTCCTGAACGACCTCTTAACTGGTTATCAATACGTCTTGATTCATGTCTTTCTGTTCCAAGTACCTTTAATCCACCTGCTGCTCTTGCTTCATCATCAAGTTTAATATCTGTACCTCTACCTGCCATATTTGTAGCAATGGTAACCGCACCGTGACGTCCTGCTTCTGCTACGATTTCAGCTTCTAATTCATGATACTTTGCATTTAAAACTTTATGAGGAATTCCCTCCTTCTTTAATAATGCACTTATTTCTTCAGATGCATCTATGTTAATTGTACCAACCAATACAGGCTGTCCCTTAGCATAGGATTTCTTTATTTCTTCTATAACTGCATGTAATTTTTCTTTCTTTGTTTTAAATACAGCATCATCATGATCAATTCTTGCTACAGGTCTGTTTGTAGGTATTGCTACAACATCCATGCTGTAAATATCTCTAAATTCTTTTTCTTCTGTAAGGGCTGTACCTGTCATACCGGCTTTCTTATCATATTTGTTGAAGAAATTCTGGAATGTAATAGTTGCAAGTGTCTTACTTTCTCTCTTAACTTTTACATGCTCCTTAGCCTCAATCGCCTGATGCAATCCGTCTGAATAACGACGGCCCGGCATAATACGTCCTGTAAATTCATCTACAATGAGAATTTCATCATCTTTTACAACATAATCCTGATCTTTAAACATAAGATTATGCGCTCTTAATGCTAAAATCATATTGTGCTGCAATTCAAGATTCTCTGCATCAGCATAATTGTCAATATGGAAGAATTTTTCAACCTTGTCAATACCCTGAGCAGTTAATGTTACAATCTTGTCCTTTTCGTTTACAAGGAAGTCGCCATCTTCTTCAATGTCAACACCCATAATAGCGTCCATCTTACTTAATTCAGGGCTTGCTGTACCTCTTTCCATCTGTCTGGCAAGAATATCACAAGCTTCGTACAACTTAGTAGACTTACCGCTCTGACCTGAAATAATCAAAGGTGTTCTTGCTTCATCAATTAAAACAGAGTCAACTTCATCGATGATACAATAATGTAATCCTCTCTGTACAAGCTGTTCCTTGTAAACGACCATGTTATCTCTTAAGTAATCAAATCCTAATTCATTATTTGTTATATATGTAATATCACAATCATATGCTGCCTTCTTAGCATCATGATCCATATCAGCAGTAACACATGCAACAGTTAAACCTAAGAATCTGTGAACCTGTCCCATCCATTCAGCATCACGGTTTGCAAGATATTCATTTACTGTAACAATATGAACTCCTTTTCCTTCCAAAGCATTCAAATATGCCGGAAGTAAACATGTCTGTGTCTTACCTTCACCTGTTTTCATTTCTGCAATTCTACCCTGATGAAGAATAATACCACCTAAAAGCTGAACTCTATAGTGTTCTGTATTAAGAACTCTTCTCGCAGCTTCTCTTACTACCGCAAATGCTTCCGGAAGTAAATCATCCAAAGTCTCTCCTTTTGATAATCTATCCTTGAATTCTGTCGTTTTATCTTTAAGCTGTTCATCCGACAATTCCATCATAGCCGGTCTGTAGCTTTCAATCTTATCTAGCGTATGCTGATTTCTTTTAATCTCTCTGTCACTATAAGTGCCAAATACTTTACTAAATGCGCTCATTATATACTCCCAATTATGTATTTCTATGATAATAACGTTTCAATAACCTTATAATCACACTAGCATATTGTATCACTTAAGAGTTTTTTATTCAACATATTATCCCCTGCATACTGTTACTATTTTGTAAAATATTTGTTAACATCACACTTGTTTCCATACTCCCCACTGTCCACAAGTTTCAGGATTCTCACCAACTGTCCACCATTTAGCCTGATATACTTTGCCGTTATAGTAAACTCTGTTTCCATTTGTATATACAGTATTACTATCCCATGTTGGATACTGGCTTACATTTTCTGTTGTTTCAGGTGTCTTTGTTGTAACCTCAGGCGCTTTTGTTGTAGTTGTTGTCTCTGATGCCTTTGTTGTAGTTGTTTCAGGTGCCTTTGTTGTTTCAGGTGCTTTTGTAGTTGTTTCCTGTTCCTTTGTTGTAGTTGTTGTTTCTTCCGGAATAGTCTGTGTTTCTTTTTCAACTGTAAAATCAGCTATGTTACATGCTCCTCCATTTACAACTAAAGTTAATTTATATGTTCCTTTTGCTGCAAAATTAATTGTAACTTTATGACTAATAAAGTTTGTCCATGAATTGCTTGCTGTAATTGCCATTGTTGCCGCATTATTATCATTTAACTTCACAATTATGTTATCTGCATTATATTTGCTATCTCCGGCAGCTAATTTCAAATCAACTGTATAATTACCCTTTGAAGGGACTTTAATATAATAGTCTAAATATGATTCATTTGTTAAATTTCCTGCATATGTTGTATTATCAGATGTATTCATTGTAATTGAACTTGTCTTTGCACCAAATGAATCTACTTTTACAGTTCCCGGAACCTGCGTTACTGTAGCTTTTCCACCTGTACCAACAATAGCCGTAGCTGATTTGTAAATTTGGTTCAACAAACTATATGTAGCATTTTTACTATCCTGGCTAATTTCCCAAATCATGATACCACCAGCATTCTGTGCTGCAAATGTAGCTTTCTTAGCCATTGTATCTAAACCGTTATAATAAACTGTTGTTCCGTTAATAACTGCTGAGTCTTTATATGCATTTGCTGAATTATTAGCAACTACATCTGCATATGACGCCCAGTTAGGTCTTTCATAGAAAGGTACACCTAGTACAATTTTAGACGCGTCTACTTTTCTTGTTGAGTTCCAATAGTTAAATGAATTTGTAAGTAAGCTATATGGTGAATGTCCTGCTCCACCATCTCCGTCATATGCCATAACATTAATCCAGTCAACCATGTTAAGGACTTCATCAGTCTGATATGTTCCACTAGTAGCAGCAACTGCTGACGATAATGTCAATCCTCTCTGTGTTAATCCTTCTCTCAAATATCTCATGAATGACGTAAATTGATTTGCTGAACTTGCTGTTGGATATTCCCAGTCAATATCAACACCATCGAATCCATACTTATCAACTACTGATAAAATACTATTTGCAAGACTTCTGCATTTTGCATCAGTATTTGTTGCTTTTTCAAATGCATACTGGCACAAACTTCCATCTGAATATGACCAGCCTCCAACTGCCATTTCTACTTTTGTTCCACTATTATGAGCTGCCTTAATCAAACTGTTAATTACATTTGCAGAACCGTCTACAGAATCAAGTACACCTGATGCATTTGGCAACGCAAATGAATATATTACTGTAGTTAATTTATCCCACTGAATGCTTGATGCAATATCTCCATACCAGTTTGGATAGTACGCTACTGCTTTAAAATTGTTTCCATATTTGCCCTGTGTGTCAGGTACATCTATATTAACTTCAGGCTCTGAATCATCCTGGGTTTCATTTCCATAAACTTCAATTTCCCATATAGAATATCCATAAGGAAGCGCTCTCTTAACACCTTGCATTTTTACATATCTGGCCTTTACTCCATTAAGAGATACTGTTTTATTTCCTCCTGTCTGATTATTTAATGTCTTTGCAGTTGTCCAGGACATGCCATCATTTGAAATTTCTATTCTGTATTCTGTTGCATAAGCTGCTTCCCATTTAAGCACCACATTATTAATTTCATATGTCTTACCCAAATCAATACATGCCCACGCATTATCTGCAAAGTCTGATGACCATCTTGTTCCATCATCACCATCAACTATATTTTTTCCTGTAAATGTATCATTTTCGTTTCCTGAAACTGTTACTGCTTTGTTCTTTGAAATTAATTTTCCTTCAGTCTGTGGTTTTTTCACAGCTTCAGTTGTTGTTTCTGTTACAGGCTGTGTAGTTGTTGTTTCAACTGTTGGCTGTGTAGTTGTTTCTTCAGGTTGGCTATTTCCAGGAATTGCAGATGTATTAGATGCTTCCAGTGCAAACTTTTCCCATGTTCCAACTGAAGTTCCACAGGCATGTAATATTCCTGATGTTGTATCATTTATATCTGCCTGAACATAATAATTATTTAAATATGTTTTAATAGCATATGTTCCATCACTCTGTTTTTCAACATAAAATTTTTCCCATGTTCCAATTGCATTACTTCTTGGAATTACCGGGTTTTCTTTATCTGTATCATCAAAAACAGCACATAAATATTTATTATTTGCTCTAGACTGGAAAGATACTGTTCCATCTGAATTATAAATAACTCTAAATTGTTCCCATGCACCGGCAGAATCTCTGTTAGCTACTAAATTAGACTGTCCATAATTATCCGCACAAACATATTTGTTATTTATAGTTGCCTTAATTGAGAAATAATCCGCATCTGTTAATGCCTTATCAGCAAAAACAATTGTTCCCGGCATAGCTTTTTTCATTGTATTATACACAATTCCATTACTACTCTTTGAACCTGTGCCAATTGAATCCTTGCTCCATTTAGCCTTAATATCTGCTAAAGAATCCGATGTAGGATTTACCTTCTGCGTTGTCTTTTCCTGATAAATTCCCCATGAACCCGAATTATTTGTTTTATATGCCCATGATGTGTAATTCCATCCTGCCTTGTTAAATTCATCCATAACATATGTCCATGCATCTTCCAATCCAAAACATGTATATTCACCTATATATGTAGGAACTCCATAATTAGCATTATTTATGCTGTTAATAAGATTTTTACATGAATCTTTCTGTCCCTGTAAATCACTAATATAATTCCATGTATAGTGATGATATTCATACATTACATTGCTCCATCCATAATCTGATGGTTTTGGAAGATTTGCAGTTCCCCAACATGATTCCATAATGATAATATGGTCAGGGTCAACTGATCTTATTGTTTTATACATCTGATCATAAAATGCCCAATGCTTAGAAGATGTAGTTCCGGCTTTTTCTCCCGGTTCGTTTAAGGTATCATAAGCTGCCACTGCCGGATTTCCTGCATAATGAGCCGCTACTGTCTTCCATAATTCTAATGTTTTATTTTTATAATAGTTATTCGAGAAAAACGTTACGTCAGATACGTTGTCAATTACTTCCCCTGAATGATCCTGTCCGTTTTGTGAACCAAATGCTCCGTGTAAGTCTAAAATTACATAAATTCCTCTCTTACTACATTCTTCAACAAACCAATCAAGTTTTTTAAAAGCATCATCCCTAAGAACCCAATCTGACTTAGAATTGTCATATTTGTATAGATTCATGTAAGTAAACGGAACCCTTATTGCACTCATTCCCATTTCCTTACAATTGTCAAAATCTGATTCTGACCAATAGTTGTTTTCATACAAATCAAGTAATTCATACATAGTATTTTTTCCAAATCTGTTTTCAAGATTTGACATAAGTGTTTTCTGGTCTCGTACATTTGTAGAACACATCCAACTTTCCTGTACAAGCCATCCTCCCGTATTTGTACCTCTTAAGTACACCATGTTTCCTTTACCATAATTATTCTTAATTGATGTACCATCACATTTTAAGAAATCATTGCTGGTAAAACCTGTTGTTGCTGCTTTTACTTCTTTATTGTTCTTGTATGTATATAGACCCGTAAGTAATCCTGCTGTCATTGTTACACACAAAAAAGAAGCAAGCAATTTCTTGCCAATTCTTTTTGCATTTCGCATAATCAAAACCTCCTCAATATATTGCACATATGTGCGCCCAATCGTAGCGTGCAATCTAAACCTCATATAGCAAAACCCCTAACGTTTTACGTTTTACTGCACTGTTTATATTATAAAATTTACCCCACTTTTTTTCTATAAAATAAAACTGCTTTTATTCGTAAACGTAATTTTTGTATATTTCGATATTTGGCAGCCATATTTTTTATGCAAATTGTCTAGTCAGTTTTGTTTTGAATCGTTTTTAACATCTAAATATTTATTATATGTTCATAAAAATATTTTTATATTTATATTACAGTTCTATTGCTTTTGATTCTATTCTTTAATTAATCTCTTGCACCATATTACTTAATAAACATTTAATGCATCCAATGTTTATAATTTGTAATCTTAGTTTTCTGTATGCAAAAGAAAAGTTCGAGGTTGTGAATGTTATTAGCATCCCGGTTATAAACTTGGTTTACTCCATTCTTTACAAAGAGCCAAAAAAGGAACCGCAAATGGCATTTACCATTTGCAGTTCCTTTTTATAATTATCTAAATATTTATTTAACTATCTTAATCAAATTCCGGTTCAATTAATCCGTATGTATTTCCTTTTCTCTTGTAAACAACGTTTACTTCATCCGTTTCTGAGTTAAGGAAAACAAAGAAATTATGTCCAAGCATATCCATCTGAACACAAGCTTCTTCAGGATCCATTGGTTTAATTCCAAATTTCTTACTCTTAACAATCTTTATTGTTTCTTCTTCATCTTCGTAATCTGCATCTATAAATTCTGATGTAAATAACTCTTTATATGATTTCTTCTTGTCAACAAGTTTATTTTTATGTTTAACAAGCTGGCGCTCAATCGTTTCTAATACTAAATCGATTGTAGCGTACATGTCGCTGCTTTCCTCCTCTGCTCTAATAATAGTTCCCTTTACTGGAATTGTTACCTCAATCTTCTGACTGTCCTTTTCAACACTGAGTCTGGCAATAATCTCTGTATCTGGTACAAAATACTTCTCAAGCTTGCTAAGTTTGTCCTCTACTGCCTGTCTTAATCCGTCTGTAATCTCAATGCCTCTACCTATGATTTTAATTTTCATGGTACCACTTCCTTTCCGTTTCTGATGGATTAATTATACCATATAATCATAAGATTTAACAAGCGAAAAGCAAACTTTATTTACAAGTTTTTCACATTTATTTTGTGTTATTTTATTAACAAATTTACACTATTTTTCCATACATCTTTTTCGACATATGTTTTTGTATAAATTGCACAATTTGACACCTTAACTTATTAACATTCATTTTCCTCCATTATTTGAGTTATTAACATATTCTTTTGGCATTTTTCCCTTTAAAACAAGTTATCAATCTAGTTATTAACACTATTAACATTATTTTTTGTTGATTCATGTCGTATTTTGTTTTACGGCGTAAAAGAACGTCTGTTTTGTGTATTAGTAATAAAAATGATTTTCTTTGGTAATTTTCACTATTTTTTTATTGACTTTTTTCCAATATTATGAACCATTTTCTCAGTGCGGATTAATACTTTAAGAATTAATTTCGAAATTCTAAAACAATTTACTTTTTTACTCCCTAATTACCAACATATTTAACTAAAAAGAAACATGGGCTGTTAATGTTATTAACAGCCTGGTATAAACTCGGATTACCCCCACGCTTGACAAAGAGCCAAAAAAATAAGACCGAAAAATTCGGTCTTATTTTATATGTTATTCTTAGTTCATAATTCTTCTTGCTGCACAAGGTGAACCTACACCACTGATAATAATACCAGTTTCTTCTGTAGATGCATGAATAATCTGTCCACCACCTATGTAAATAGCAACATGGCTAATTGAATTTCCACCATATTTATAGAATACCAAGTCACCTGCCTGTAAGTTTCCTGTTGATACACTTGCACCATTGTATACCTGTGTATATGATGATCTATTCAAGCTATATCCAAAATGCTTATATACTGACATTGTAAATCCTGAGCAGTCTGTTCCATTTGTTAAACTTGAGCCACCATAAACATATGGGTTGCCCAAGAACTGTTTAGCATATGCTACAACTGCAGCAGCACTACCTGATGAGCTTGAGCTACTCGAGCTGCTTGATGAACTACTGCTACTTGATGAACTGCTTGAGCTTGAGCTATTACTTGTTGCAGGTTTACTGTAACTTGAGTTACTTGATGAACTACTGCTACTTGATGAACTGCTACTACTTGAACTTGAACTACTTGAATTATAATTAACTGATGTATTACTCTGATTCTGTTGTTCCTGTTGCTGTGCATCTATAGCTGCCTGAGCTGCTTCTGCTTCTCTTTGCTGTTCAGCTAAAATTGCTTCCTGCATAGCCTTTTCTTCTTTTAGTGTAATCGCAGTATCCATATCTATTGTAACATCAACGAAATCTGCTGAAACCCAACCACTCATACTTCCTTCGCCATCAGGTTTCTTCATCTTAATCTTAACCCATGATCCATCTTTACTAAATTTCTTAATAACATAATGTTCATTCTGGTAAACGTTAGTCACAACTTCTGATTCTGTAGTAGGCTTTGTTCTAACACGAATACCTGTGTCATTCATATTAGCAATAACATAACCTGCATCCAATGCATAATCTTCTGCTTCTGAACCTGTTACAAAATAATCAGCTTTTATGTAACCTGTTACGTTTCCGGATCTGACTTTGTACCATCCGTCTTCTGTTGTTTCAAGAATAACTGCGCCACAATTGCTGTATACTTTACCAACAACTTTACTTTCAGTACTAGGTTTCTTTCTTACGTTTACGTAATCATCACCTGTTACAGATGTAATTGCAATATCCTCAAAATATTTGTTTTCCTTATCTTTACTTGCCTGAGCTGCCTGTTGCTGTGCTTCTTCTGCCGACTGCTGTGGAATTAAAGTTGAAATATCTGTAGCCTGTGTTTCTGCTTCTGTTGCAACACCTGCTGTGTAATCATTCAACGCAACTGCAATTCCAGCACCTGCAATCTCAGTGTCTAATGTGTCAGCCGCTACCGTTTTTCCACCTGCAAAAATTGCTGTTCCTGCTAATACTCCAAACGCTAACGCTGTCATATTTCTATAGTGCTTCATGTAAACCTCCGTGTACTTTCACTATTTATTACAAAATTATTACGTTGTACATTATAACAACACTGTCTATTATTGTCAACAAAGATACTTTGACAATTCATGCCACTATTACACTATCAATAGTGCATTAAATAAGTGTCATTTTCATAATGCTTCCTACAACAATTTTATATATTACCAGTTATCTATTTGCTTTTTGTGAACAAATTAAATCAATTTTGTGGCAAATTATTTCATTGTATTTTAATATCTAAATATTAATTTATATTATTCTAAATTTACTATATCTATATTAATTTATATTAAATATGTGTTATTATTGTGTTGATAATAGTTTTTAGGAAGGATTTTATCAACTATGGAAAAGTTTTAATGTTTTGAAATACTTTAACATAAAAAATTTTATAAATACAAACTTTTTATACTTCTGTGTAAAAACTTTTTATACGTTTATATTTTTCAATACATTGAAGTTTTAATATAACTAATTTTTCATTACTGATATTATATTAATTATGAATAAAACAGTTTTAATAACGGGAGCCTCCCGTGGAATCGGCAAACAAATTGCAATTATCTTTGCTCAAAATGGTTTTAATATCGTAGCAACCTGTCACAATAATATTGACACCCTAAGTTCTTTAAAAAATGAGCTTTCAAAATATAATGTTAATATTTTCCTGTTTCAGGGTGATTTATCAAAGCAGTCAACTATATCTAATTTAATTAAATTTTTAAAGAATAATAATATTTCAGTTGACGTTCTTATTAACAATGCAGGAATATCTGTTGTTGGATTAATTCAGGATTTATCAATTGACGATTGGAATTATATTTGGAATACAAATGTAACAGCGCCTATATTTTTGTCAAAAGAACTGGTTCCTCATTTTTTGCATAACCATTCAGGTAAAATAATTAACATTTCTTCTGTATGGGGAAATGTCGGTGCTTCATGTGAAGTCGCATACTCAGCAACTAAAGGTGCAATTAATTCTTTTACAAAAGCTTTAGCTAAAGAACTCGCGCCTTCAAATATTCAGGTTAATGCCATTTCATGTGGAATTATTGATACTGATATGAACAGCCACCTTTCTTCAGATGATATCAATGAAATTGTAACCGATATTCCTGCCGGACGTATTGGAACTCCTAAAGACATTGCATTGACTGCACTCTCTTTAGTAAATGGCAGTGATTATTTAACCGGTCAGATTATCACTGTTGATGGTGGATGGATATAAAAAACTCCTATGATGCACTTTAAAGTTACGTTGATTTTCTAATTATTAGATTTCTTAATTGTGAGGGTTTGTGATATTAACTTAATAACGATTCCCACAGATGTATTCCGGTTTTGTGAGGGTTTGTGATATTAACTAAATAACGCTTGCGCTGCTTGTCACTCGCAGCAGTTCTAAATCTCCAGCTATATTTTGTTGTTAGAACCTTTGGTTCTAGGCAAAATCCGCTGTCAATTTGAACCAGCGGTGACAAATGCCTTTAGTTAATATCACAAACCCTCACAATTAAGAAACTGTTAGAACCTTTGGTTCTAAGCAAAATCCGCTGTCAATTTGAACCGGCGGTGACAAATGCCTTTAGTTAATATCACAAACCCTCACGTAAGACCATCAAATAGATTGATATTTTTATTTATAAAATTATGAAAGTATAAGTTTTTGTATTTAAAAATCATATCGCAAAATATCACCTGTCATTGAAAGAAAAAAGAATCAGTCGTATAATAATAAAAAGGCACAGTTCGGAAAGAGTTATATAACGAGGAAATTATATGAAACAAAATATTGAACAGGAAAAATCAATTATTAATGAAACACTGTTAAATTCAATTCCGGGTGGAATAATAATTGTAAAAGTAGTTGAAAACAATATAGAATGTCTCTATTTTAATGAGGCATTTGCAAAATTATCAGGAAGAACGCATGATGAATTACAACGTTATCTTGATAGTGGGGTAAATGTTATAGATATTATATATGAGGCAGATAGAAAAAAGTTTTTGACGAGTATTTTATGCAAAATACAAAGTGATAATGAAGTAGATGAAAGATATAGATATTATACAGCCACGGGAAATGTTCAGTGGATTAATTTGGTCGCTTCAAAGATTAGAGAAGAGGATGGATGTCCTGTTTTTTATTGTGCATGTACAAAGTTGTCAGATGAATTAGATTTGTATATAAAATTATCAGATGAATCTCCGGTTGCAACATATGTAGCAGAGAAAAAGGAAAGACGAATATTATATGCAAATGCTGAGTGGAAGAAAATAGAAAATATCCCTCAGGATATGAATGTAATTGGAGAGAGTGTGTATGAATTAATACCGGCTGAGAGAATAATATTTAGCGAGAAAGAAATAAATGAATTAACTTCTCAGGCTTACAGACAGATACATATTAAAAGAAATAACAGATATTATAGTCTGGGTACAAAAAGCTATTTATGGAATGATATTGATGCATACATGGTATATTTTGTTGATGAAACTGAAAGCATATTAAAGCAACAAAAAAAATTAGAAATATATCAGGCAGAACTTAAAACAAGAGAGGAAATGTCACAGGATATAATTGCTTCATATCAGATAAATCTTACTAAAAACAGAATTGAAAGAAGTAACTTTAAAAACAATTATGCTAATTCGACAGATGATGTTGTAAATGAAAACACATCATGTGAAGCTGCTGTTGAATATTTTATCGGATTAATTTTATCTGATGAAGTAAAAAAAGAAATAAGAAATAAATTTTCAGCCGGAAGCATTATAATGCAATACCATAATGGAAAAGAAAATATTGACTCTGAAGTTCAGATTGTAATGAAAGATGGAGAGATTAAATGGGTTAAGATTGTTGCTAAAATTTTAAACAATCCCATTACTTCTGAAATTATGGAATTTGTGTATATACAGGATGTGACTGAAAGTCATACTATAAAATCAATAATGGATAAGTGTATGCATACGGAATATGATTGTATAGGTTTGATAAATACAATCAATGGTCAAAGTATGATTTTTAATTATAGAAACACATATGACGAAATGAAAATACGCAAGAAGAATCTTTTTGCAGATGAAATATATACATTTATAAATAATAATATTGTAGAAGAAGAACGTGAAACGGCAAGAAAAGAATATGCGTTAGATAATATTAAAAAGCAATTGAAAAAAAATGACAATTATTATTTTTATCATAATATAACATCTAACATTGAAAAAGGAGTACGAAGAAAGAAAATTCATTTTCAATATTTAGATTCTGCCGTAAATAAAAATGAAATTTTATTCATGGTAACAGATGTTACGGATATTTATGAAAAAGAAAGAAAAAATAGCGAGAGATTAGCAAAAGCGCTAGAAGAGGCAAAACAGGCAGCTAAAGCTAAAAGCGAGTTTTTGGCACGAATGAGTCATGAAATAAGAACACCTATGAATGCTATTATTGGAATGTGCGAAATTGCTAAAGATGATGTTGATAAAAGAGAAGTTATAGCAAAAGAAATAGACCAGATTAATGAGTCAGGTAAATATCTGTTAGGACTTATTAACGATATATTAGATGTAAGCCGTATTGAAAATGACAAATTTGAACTTTATACGGAATGGTGCAGTATGTATAACGTTGTTAAACCTATTGTTTCAATGATGAGTCCATTAATGAAAGAAAAAAATATAGAATTTATTTATCCTAATTTTATCAAAAAAGAAAAAGATAAAGAAGTTTTATGTTACATTGATAAAATGCGTGTACAGCAGATGATTATTAATCTTTTAAACAATGCTTATAAATTTACTAAACCGGGTGGAAAGATAACCTGGAAAATAGAAAACATTAATGTAGATGATAAGACTGCAAAGGAAAGAATAGTAATCAGTGATACAGGCTGTGGTATGAGCAAAGAATTTGTACAGAAAATAGGCGAGCCTTTTATGCAGGAGAGAAATGAATTTTCATCAGAACTTATAGGCACGGGACTTGGACTATATATTGTTAAAAAAATTGTAGATGCGATGGGATTTACCATGAAAATAGAAAGTGAACTTGGTAAGGGAACAACATTTATAATTGAGACAGAATATAGTTACAAATATAATGAAGATGATGAAAATCAGTTGGAAAATAGTAATGTTTCGGGAATGAGAGTGTTACTTGTAGAAGATAATGAAATTAACAGAGAAATTGCACAGACTCTTTTAGAAAGAGAGAAAATAATTGTGGAAACTGCAGTTGAGGGAAAAGAAGCAGTTGAGGCATTTGAAAAATCTGATTTAGGATATTATGATGCAATTTTAATGGATATTCAAATGCCTGTAATGGACGGTCTTGAGGCTACAAGAACAATTAGAAAATTGAATAAAGCCGATGCAAAAACAATACGAATAATTGCAATGTCGGCAAATGCGTTTGAAAGTGATATAAAGGCAAGTATTGATGCAGGAATGAATGCTCATTTAACAAAACCAATAGAAATGGAAAAGGTTTTAGAAGAAATTGCTAAAAGTAAATTAAAAAAATAGATATAGAATATGTAATGTAAATTATTAATATTTTATAAATTTAATCGTCAAAATGATGAATAAACAAAAGAAAGATGTATAATTACAGGAAAGAAGGACATAAAAGTGTACGATATAACATCAAAATCGGCAGATGACTTTATTAATCATGAAGAAATTTTAGATACAATTAAATATGCAGATGAAAATAAAAATAATATAAAACTTATTGATTCGATTCTTGAAAAAGCCAAATTAAGAAAAGGACTATCCCACAGGGAAGCGTCCGTATTGTTAGCATGTAAAGATGAAAATAAAAACAATGAAATGTTTAAACTTGCTGAACAGATAAAAAAAGACTTTTATGGAAATCGAATCGTAATGTTTGCTCCACTTTATCTGTCGAATTATTGTGTTAACGGATGTGTATACTGTCCTTATCATGCTAAGAATAAGCATATTGCCAGAAAAAAACTTACACAGGAAGAGATTAAAAAAGAAGTAATAGCTCTTCAGGATATGGGACATAAAAGATTAGCACTAGAGGCAGGAGAAGATCCTGTTAATAATACAATGGACTATTATCTTGAGTGCATTAAAACAATATACAGTATAAAACACAAAAATGGAGCTATCAGACGTGTAAACATTAATATTGCTGCGACGACTGTTGAAAATTACAGATTATTAAAGGAAGCAGGAATTGGAACTTATATACTTTTTCAGGAGACTTATCATAAGGAAAGCTATAAGAAATTACATCCGACAGGACCAAAGAGTGATTATAATTATCATACAGAAGCAATGGACAGAGCAATGAAAGGTGGAATTGATGATGTAGGTCTTGGTGTATTATTTGGACTTGATAAGTACAGATATGAATTTGCAGGATTATTAATGCATGCTGAACATTTAGAAGCCGTCTTTGGAGTTGGACCACATACTATAAGTGTACCTAGAATTTGCGATGCAGATGATATAGATAAGTCATCATTTTCAAATGGAATAAGTGACGATATTTTTGCAAAGATTGTTGCATGTATAAGAATTGCAGTTCCATATACAGGAATGATTGTATCTACAAGGGAAAGTCAGAAGACAAGAGAAAGAGTATTACATCTTGGAATTTCTCAGATTAGTGGTGGCTCAAGAACAAGTGTGGGCGGATATTTTGAAGCAGAACCTGAAGAAGAAAATTCAAGTCAGTTCGATGTAACTGATACAAGAAGTCTTGATGAAGTGGTTAACTGGCTTATGAAAATGGATTATATACCAAGTTTTTGTACAGCCTGTTATAGAGAAGGCAGAACAGGTGACAGATTTATGTCTTTATGTAAAAGCGGTCAAATACAGAACTGTTGTCTACCAAATGCATTAATGACTTTACAGGAGTATTTAATGGATTATGCTTCATCTGAAACAAAAGAAATAGGCGAAAATTTAATTCATAAAGAAATTGAAAATATTCCTAATGAAAAAGTGAAGGATATTGTAATAAAAAATTTAAAATTAATAAAAGATAATAACAAAAGAGACTTTAGATTTTAAAACAAACGTTAAAATCCTCTCTAGGAGGTTTATATGAAAATAGATATGCATTGTCATACAAAAGAGGGCTCGCTAGATGGAAAAGTCCCAATTAGTGAGTATATAAATATATTAAAATCTCAGGGTTATGGGGGTATGTTAGTAACAGACCATGACTCTTATGATGGGTATAGATATTGGAAACATAATATAAAAAATGTTGACAAGGACTTTGTAGTATTTAAAGGAATAGAGTATGATACATTAGATGCAGGACATATCATTGTAATTATGCCGGAGAATCTTAAATTAAGGCTTATGGAACTTAGAGGAATGCCGGTACAGTTGCTTATTCCAATAGTTCATAATTATGGAGGAATATTAGGACCTGCGCATCCATTTGGTGAAAAGTTTATGAGTTTTATGAATTCAAAAGCTTATAAAAGAAATCCGGACATTTTATCTGAATTTGATTTTATTGAAGTGTTTAATGCCTGCGAATCTAAAATGGCAAATGATAAAGCGTTAGAAATGGCTGAAAAATATAATTTGACAGGAACAGCAGGAAGTGATTCACATAAGACGGAGAGCATAGGATATGCATACACAGTAATTCCTGATGAAATAAGAAAAGAAAGTCAGTTGATTGAGTATATAAAACACAGAAATAAGACTGAATGTGGTGGAAAAATATATGAAAATACTTCAAGAGGTAAATTAGGAAAAGCCAAGATAATAACAACATATTTATTTTGGATTTATAATAAATTTGGAGGTTGGAGTCGTGGAATCCAGCGTAATGGAAAACTTAAAAAAGGTTATATTGAAAGAATAGATATAATTGATAATGATAAAAAAGGAAATAAAGATAAAACAGAATATAAAGGAAAAGATAACAATAATTAACAGTTAAAAGAAATAATGGAGAAAATAATGGGCTTGAACGAAACAACTAGAGGTGAACGAATTCATATAGGAATATTTGGAAAGCGAAATGCAGGTAAATCCAGTGTAATTAATGCAATTACAGGTCAGAAATTATCGATTGTATCAGATGTTTGTGGTACAACAACTGACCCGGTATTAAAAGCAATGGAACTTTTACCTCTAGGGCCTGTTGTAGTAATAGATACTCCGGGAATTGATGATGAAGGAGAACTTGGCAAATTAAGAGTTCAGAAAACTTATCAGATGTTAAATAAGACGGATATAGCTGTTATAGTTATTGATTTAAATGAAAAGAATAATAATGATATGTCTCATAAAATTTTAGACGATGACATTTCTCTTATAAATGAAATAAAAAAACGAAAAATTTCTTATATTGTTGTTTTAAATAAAATAGATTTAATTATAACAGATTTAAAAGAAAATCAAGTTTATAAAAATTTATTAGAAATAGTGCCTGAAAATAAAATAATTGGAATAAGTGCTAAAGCAAATAAGAATATATATGAATTAAAAGAAAAGATAGCTACGTTAAAGCCGGAAAAAGAATTTGAATATCCGATAGTCAGAGATTTAGTTGATGAAGGAGATATTGTTATTTTAGTGACACCAATAGATTCAGCAGCACCTAAGAGCAGACTTATATTACCGCAACAGCAGACTATAAGAGAATTATTAGAAGTTGGGACAATTACGATTGTGATTCAGCCGGATAAACTTGTTGCTACTTTAGATAAATTAGTACAAAAACCGAAATTAATTATTACAGACAGTCAGGTATTCAAACAGGTAGCAAAAGATACACCTAATGATATGCTTTTAACTTCTTTTTCAATATTAATGGCAAGGCATAAAGGAAATCTTAAGACACAGGTAGAAGGTGTGGCTACTATCGAAAATTTAAATGATGGAGACAGAATTTTAATTTCAGAAGGTTGCACTCATCATAGACAATGTGATGATATAGGAACGGTTAAGCTACCTAATTGGATAAAAAAATACACAGGAAAAGATTTAAAACTGCATTTTACAAGTGGAACAGAATTTCCGACAGATTTGTCAGAGTACAAATTAATTATTCATTGTGGCGGATGCACATTAAATGAAAAGGAAATGAAATATAGATTAAAGTGTGCAAACGATAATAAAATTCCAATGACAAATTATGGTACATTGATAGCGTATATGAATGGAATTCTTGAAAGAAGTATAGAAGTATTTAATACTAATAAACGAAAATAATGGCTCGTTGTCAGAAATGGGGTAAAACAAGTTTATAACCAGGCTGCAAATAACCAAAATAATATTATATGTAGTGTTTTAGGTTATTTACTACACATATGATAAATGAGTAAAACCCACATCAATGGAAAATGATGTGGGTTTTACTCATTAAAGACTATAATAAATGTTTAAAATAATTAGTGTGATTTTACATGATTCTTTATAGCCGCAAAGCTTTCCTTGCTAATCACATGCTCAATTCTACATGCATCTTCTGTAGCAATTTCTTCAGGAACTCCTAAACGTACTAACCATGATGATAAGAGTTCATGTCTTTCATATATCATGTCTGCAATCTGTTTTCCAGATTCTGTAAGATAAATGTATCCGGCGTCAGTAACAGTGATATGACCTTTCTCTCTAAGGTTTTTCATAGCAATGCTGACGCTTGATTTCTTAAAACCTAATTCGTTGGAAATATCTACGGAACGAACAACGGGAAGTTTTTTGCTAAGAACAAGAATAGTCTCTAAATAATTTTCTGCCGATTCATTAATAATCATGTTGAAAACCTCCTTGTATTTCTCGTATTGTCTTTTGTTATTGTATCACAAAGTGGAATATTACTCAAATTATATTGAATAAAAATACGAAGGTATTTTTATAAAAAATAGAAAAAAATTGAAATTTTAGTAAAATAATTATTGACATCTAATTTGCGTTAGCATATACTAACTGTTGAAAAATAAGGTTTATCTTTACTTAAGAAGAAAGAAGGAAACATGATGCCATTAACTATGATAAATGAAGGAGAACCAACGGTTATCAAAAAAGTTGGCGGTAAGGAAGAAACAAGAAGGTTTTTGGAAAACTTAGGATTTGTAGTAGGTGGAACTGTTACAGTTGTTTCACAGATGGGTGGAAACATGATTGTTAACGTAAAAGATTCACGTGTTGCAATAGGAAAAGATATGGCTAATAAAATTATGGTTTAGATTTAATAAAGAAAATTAAAGTTTTATTTATTTGATTAAATATTATTAAATCTTTTTTGTTGTGCAGGTATTTAAGAGTGCACAATCATAATTTTACATATAAAAAAGAAATATGAAAGAAGGATAGCAATGAGTACATTAAAGGAAGTTGCAGTTGGAAAGACTGTGAAAGTTAAGAAACTTACTGGAGATGGCCCGGTTAAAAGAAGAATTATGGATATGGGCATAACAAAAGGTGTTGAAGTATATGTAAGAAAAGTAGCACCTTTAGGAGACCCGATTGAAGTAACTGTAAGAGGATATGAATTATCTCTTAGAAAAGCAGATGCAGAAATGATTGAGGTAGAATAATTTTTTTACCCACAAGTTAGAAATGACTAATAAAAGTGAGTACGACATAATGAAAGTAAGTGATATGCAATAAAGGTAAGTGATAAAGAATTGCGGTCAGAATGATAAAACTTGCGCTTGGAATTTTGAGTTGACTTACTAATGACAAAATAGCATATTATTACACATTTGAAAAAGATAGTAAAAAAGGAGAAAGAAATGTCAATTAAAATTGCTTTAGCAGGTAACCCTAACTGCGGAAAAACAACTTTGTTTAATGCTTTGACAGGTTCTAATCAGTTTGTTGGAAACTGGCCGGGCGTTACAGTTGAAAAGAAAGAGGGTAAAATCAAGGGAAATAAGGAAGCTACATTGGTCGATTTACCAGGAATTTATTCTTTATCTCCATATACGCTCGAAGAAGTGGTTGCAAGAAATTATCTTATAACAGAAAAGCCGGATGCAATAATTAATATTGTTGATGGTACAAACATTGAAAGAAACTTATATCTTTCAACTCAGATTATGGAACTTGGTATTCCTGTAATCATGGCTGTTAACATGGTTGACGTATTAGAGAAAAACGGTGACAAAGTTAACATCGAAAAATTAAGCCAGAAACTTGGATGCGAAGTAGTGGAAATTTCAGCTCTTAAGGGAAAAGGAATTGATACACTTGTAAAAAAAGCAGTTGCTTTAGCTAACAAAAAACAGGCTTCAACAGCAGTTCATGAATTTACATTAGAAGTTGAAAATGTAATTAAAGATGTAGAAAATATGCTTGGAAGCAGTGTTGCTCCTGAGCAGAAAAGATTCTTTGCAATAAAGCTTCTTGAAAAAGATGATAAAATCAGTGAAATGATGACAGAAATTCCTGATGTATCAAATGAAATAGCAAAGCTTGAAAAAGAATTTGATGATGATACAGAAAGTATTATTACAAATGAAAGATATACATATATTTCTTCTATTATCGGAGAATGTATTAAGAAGTCTTCAAAGAAGGGATTATCAGTATCAGATAAAATTGATAAAGTAGTAACTAACAGATGGGTTGCGCTTCCAATCTTTGCAGTAGTAATGTTTGTTGTTTACTTTGTATCAGTAACAACAGTTGGTTCATGGGCTACTGACTGGGCTAACGATGGTGTATTTGGTGACGGATGGCATTTATTTGGCATAGGAACAA